>CBKYSX010000825.1:0-2459 GCA_966690745.1 uncultured Ardenticatenales bacterium | reverse complement strand
GTTTGCCACAATCCGGGCAAGCCTGATCGGTGGGTTGGGGGGCATCGGGTTTATATCCACAGCCTTCGCAAATGCGGAACTTGCCGTAGCGACTGTATTTTTCGGCAATCGTGCCGCCACATTTCGGGCATTTTTCCAACAGCGCATCACTACCGGGTTGGGAACGGGCGGTATCAATTCGCGCCGCCAACGGCGGATAAAATGACCCCATCAGCGAATACCATTTAATTTCCCCTTCCGCCACCCGGTCTAGGTCGTTTTCCATCTGGCGCGTAAAGCCGATGTCCAACAAATCGGGGAATTGCCGCGTCAAGAAAGCCGTCACTTCCCGCCCCGCCGGGGTAGGGGTTAATGTTTTCTGGGTCGTTTCGACATAGCCTCTCTGCTGAATCGTATCCATGATGGAGGCGTAGGTGCTGGGTCGCCCCACCCCCTCTTTTTCAAGAGCGCGAATCAGGGTGGGTTCACTATAGCGGGGGGGTGGTTCCGTCCAATGCTCTTTGGGGGCAAGGTGGCGTAAGCTCAAGGGTTCCTGTACGGTTAAAGGCGGCAATTTTTGGTTTTCTTCGTCCGCCTCGTCCTCGTCTTTGTCCTGTTCCCCGGTAAAACTATAGACTTTTAACCAGCCCGCATCGCGCAGAACCCGACCCCGCGCCGTAAAGTGATAGGGCAGGGCATGACCGCTATTCGATGGCTCAATGGTTGCAATCGTCACATCCCACAGGGCGGCTTTCATCTGGCTGGCAATAAAACGCATCCAAATCAGACGGTATAGTTCCGCATCCTTGCCCGTCAGCGTAGTGTTTTTGGGGATTTTCGCACTGTCGGTGGGGCGAATACATTCGTGCGCCTCCTGTGCGTTCCCTTTGGCGCGGTAGAAGTTCGGCTTGTCGGGCAGGTATTGTTCTCCGAACAGATTCTTAATCACCTCCCGCGCTTTCTGTTGCGCCTCGCCCGAAACGGCGGGGGAATCGGTACGCATGTAGGTAATCAACCCCATTTCGTACAGTTTTTGGGCAATCTGCATTGTCTGCTTGGGTTTGAGCTTGAGCCGACTGCCCGCCCGTTGTTGCAAAGTACTGGTGATAAAGGGTGGAGGCGCACTTTGCTTTTGCTCTTTGTTTTCAATGTCCACGACGCGCCATGTAACCCCTTTTTGCGTCACCTCGGCGGCGATGTTGTGGGCGCGGGCGGTGGGCAGACGCACCGGGTCATACTCTTTATCGGCTTTGGCGAGCAGTTTGGTCAGACGGGCACTAAATTCTTCGTGGGGGGCGGGCTGTTTCGCAAAACGCGCCTCAATTGTCCAGTATTGTTCGGGGACAAAGGCTTCGATTTCCAATTCCCGTTCCACGACTAATCGCACCGCCACCGATTGCACCCGCCCTGCCGACAGCGATGTGCCGAAAATATGGGAAAGGACAGGCGACACTTTCCAGCCCACGATTCGGTCCAGCACCCGCCGCGCCTGTTGCGAATCCACCAACGCCATATCCAACTGACGCGGCTGGGCAAAGGCGGCTTGAATCGCCTTTTTGGTGATTTCGCCGAAGGTGACGCGATAAACGGGTTTACCCTTTACTGCGCTTTTGATCGTTTCCAGCACATGCCAGCTGATGGCTTCCCCTTCACGGTCAGGGTCGGTGGCGAGATAAATTGCTTCGGCTTCTTTGGCGGCACTCTTAATCTGGCTGATCACCTTGCTTTTGCCCGCCGAGATTTCATAGGTCGGGGCAAAGTTGGCGGCAATATCCACCCCCAATGCCTTGGGGGGCAAATCGCGCACATGCCCCATACTGGCAAGCACCCGCCAGCCTGAGCCTAAATAGCCTTGTATCTTTTTCGCTTTCGCCGGACTTTCGACGATAGCCAGTTTGTCGCCCATATGCCCTCAAAAAAAGTATTGGGTATTGAGTATTGAGAAAACGGCAATCTCACGTCCTACCCCCCTGCCATAATGGTTCAAGACATGATAGTTTTGAGGAGAGAAGTGCGATTGCTGGCAACACGGCACTAAAGTGACCGTGCTATAGACCCGTTGTTTGCAAAGAATCTTGTAATACGGGATTGTCTATGAACATAACGGGTCTATAGCCCCGCCTCTTTAGAGCGGGGAAGTATTTGTCCCACCCTTTTCTTCTTTACTATTGTGTTCTGAACCATTATGGAGAGGGGGACATGGCAAGGTCGTTTCTCAATTCTCAATACCCAATACTCTATCACTCCCTTACGACAATCCCTTACCCGTGCATCACATGGTCCAGCCCGCGATGGAATAAATCGTGAATGTGGGCATCGTCCAATTGATAGTAGATGTGCCGCCCATCGCGGCGGGATTTGACGAGGCGCATGGTTCGCAGAAGGCGCAATTGATGGGAAACCGCCGATTGGGTCAGCCCGACCACTGCTGTCAGGTCATACACACATAATTCCGTATGTGCCAACGCCGCAATGATTCG
>CBKYSX010000824.1:0-2467 GCA_966690745.1 uncultured Ardenticatenales bacterium | reverse complement strand
CCGTCGGAATTGCCCCTGCCGACCCCGACGATTGCAAGTATTGAACGGGACGGGGATGTGGCATTGGTGGTCGTCACCTATGAGATGGAGGGGTACGAATGGCGTAATGCCCGCGCCTATCGTTTGACCGAAACGGCATGGCGGCGTACGGCGATTCCCCGTTCGCTGTGGGAACGGCGGCAGGCACACGCTTCGGACTTTTTCATTTTTGACATGACCGCTCTGGAAGAAACATTATTGCCCCCCGAACCGATGGCACAAACGTTGGAAACCTTCCGCATGGCATGGGGTGAATCCTGGCCCCTTGATAATGCCGCTCCCATTAAAATTATTTTTTCCTCCGATGAAACATTAAACCAACCGCAATTTGCCCTGCAAGAGATTACTCTGCGTAGCCCTCTGTTGAATCCTACGCCTACCTTTGCGCCACCCAACGCCTGTTCGCTGGGTATTTTAGAAGCGTTGGCGCAGGTGTATAGCGGGGAATTGTACGCCAGTGGCGAGGATGAATATCTGCGGGTGGTGATGCGGCAAGCCGTACTGGAAGAACTGTTGAGTCAACAGAACGGAGGATGCCGGATTGTGGAGCAGGCACGGGCTATACCCCCCCGCAGTGCACTGGGTCTGCCCGCCGGTTTTGCAGAGTATGTGGTGAAGGTGGGTGGGGTACAGGCGGCATATACCTTTCTGCAAAGTGCATTGCCTGATTTGAATCTGGAACGGGCGGCACAGGCGGCTACGGGACATCCTTTATTGGTATTGGTTTATGGAGCAGAACAGTACCCGCGCAACCCGAATGCCACGCTGATTCAAGCGGCGGGAACCGTATCGGGCGGAATTAATTACGGCGAAATTGTGCGCGGAATTGTTGGCGATGATATGACCCTGCGGGTGCGGGAGCAACAGGGGGTGACGGTTGAAATCGCGCTTAGCGGCACGATGCAATCAGTGGTCGGTTCAGGGCTTCCGGCTTGTCTACGCGAGGGCAGTCAGATTGCGTTTACATGGGAGGAAAATACGCGGGTACGGGACGTAACATTGCTGACCCATACCATCACTCCCATCGGTGTCGAACTTTTACCCCCGACCACACGCTTGATATATCAACAGGAAGGGTTGGGCAATACCTACGTGTATGCCTTAACTGCCGAAGGGGAAACGGTGCAATTGTTCCAATTGGCGGAAAGTGTACAGATTACGCCCCATCCCGTCACGCAGGAGTTGGCATTCCTGAGCCGGGACGGATGTAGCTGGGTGTTGAATGAATATGAAGGAACCCAAAGCACTTTGCGACGTTGGGCAGTGCCGGGAACCCCTGATAGGGTAATCTGGGTGGGCAATCAACCGGCGGTGACGGTACAAACGGAGGATGAACGGGGACGGGCATACTGGCAGGTTTACATGGGAGAGGAGCAGGGCGGCATGATGCGGTTGGTGGCGGGCAATCGCGGAAGATTGTTGGGCTATAGCCCCGCCCGTCCGGGGTACCTGGTCAGTGATGACAACGCCCTCCATTGGGCATTGGAAGCGGAAACCATTGCGCCAATTGGTGGGGAATTGGCAACCCTGCCCTATCGCTTTGCCGAGAATGTGGAATATTCGTCGCTTTCGTTTGACGGACGGCGGCTTGCCTATACGGTTTACCCTCCGGACGGACGCTCCGATTTTAATGTACTGGATACCTTTGAGAATGACCAGATGTATTTGAATACGATTCCGGCTAATGAAGCCGGAGGGGAAACACGCTGGTCAATTGGGGAATCACCGAACGTAGCCGTGGCGGTTGGGGATTTGGGGATTGCCCTGGATGCGGGAATGCAGGTACAGATGTATACACAGGTGGAAGATGGCTCCCGCTATGAAACAAGAACCTATCGTGCCAACGGCGAGGTAGACCAATTGCGCTGGTGTAGCATTAATACCAACCAACTCACCTTTCGCATCACCGGCGAATCAAGAACCCGCACCGTGGTATGGGATGGGACGAATGAATCGCCGATTCCTATGTTGGAAGATGGGGCACGGATTTTGTGGTGTCCGTAAATAATAAAAGGGTATTGAGTATTGAGGAAACGGCAACGATACCTACATCATTCATTGTCAAAAATCGAGGGGTAGAAAAGGTTGTTCTTCTCAATACCCAATGCTCACTGCTCTCATCTCTCCGCTCTCTTATGGTAATATAGTCGGGATATCCATATTTCATGTTGAGGAGCGATAGATGGCAGACGAAACGACGTATGAACTGAATGAAAAAGGATTACCGCCATTTGAACGGGCAATGGTGGTGATGGCACACCCCGACGACCCTGAATTTTTTGTCGGGGGGACCACAGCGTTGTTGGCGCAACAGGGCGTACAGGTGCGGGTGGTGTTATTAACAGATGGGGCAAAGGGGTCGGATGACCGCGAGATAAGCAATGCCCAATTGATTGAAACACGCCACGCTGAACAGCAGGAAGCCACG
>CBKYSX010000823.1:0-2477 GCA_966690745.1 uncultured Ardenticatenales bacterium | reverse complement strand
AGTATGTAAAATAATAGGGATATTCTAATAGGGCTGACCCTATCTGAATTCCAAGAATTGCCACCGCCAGCCCGATAGCAACCCATTGGCGTTGTGAACGCAAGGTTTGCCATATCCATTGCACTATCATCCACCATCCCCACGCCGCTACAATATCCAGGAGTAAAAAGGTGGTCAGAATATATCGCTCTTGTTGTTTTGCGCCCCACGCCATAATCAGGAAAAAATAAAGGGCAAACAGTACGCAAATGCCTATGATACGTCGGGTGGCGGCATGGGAAGGATTTTGGCGGGTTTGCCACCATGTCCATCCTGCCAACCCGAGTCCAAACAAAGTGACGGGGGTAGTACGAAACAGATAGACCATAGGGTAGTAGCCCATGCCTGGATTGGGGGACGTTTCTCCCAGGAAGAAAACCCCGTTGCCGTGTCCCTCCGTGGCAAAATAGACCAAAACAGTAATCATTTGCCGGATAGATTCAATCGGAGCTACCCACAAGGCGGGCCATAACATAATCGAAGTCAAACCGGCAAGCCCACCCCACACGAGGATTGTCTGAATAATAGCTAGGAACGTCCATTGGTTCCGTCGCCCATACCAGAACAAGAGTAAAATTCCAAAAGGTAAAAACACGCCGGAGGGGGCTTTGGTTAGCCATGCCAACCCCATTACTACGGCTGATGCACCTAACCATGCCCATGATTTAGATTTTTCGACGTAAACCAACAAACAGAACAAGGACAAGAGTAACAAAACTGCCAGCCACCCATCCTGATGGAGTTGACGTGATAAGGCGATATGAAACGGGTCAAAAACTGCCCAGAGTACGACCCATACTGCAAGACCGGCACCAAACAAGCGCTGAACAGGAATCAACAGCAAAGCAAAGGTGAGTGCAATCCATAGCGCAATCCACTGACGGGCGGTAACTAAAAAGTCTAAAGCGGTAAATGAAGTATTCGCACGTAGCCATTCATCTAAAGAGGGCGTATCCGGGTTGAGATATTCCATCACTTCAGATGGATAGTCGGGGAGATGTTGCATAAACGCGAACATCCCGGCATACATTACAGTAACGCCGGGGTGTTCGCGTTGGTAAGTGTTGGTAAAATCACCCTGTTGCCACGCACGGTAAAAATTTGCCGAGGTGGTAATCCATAAGGGTTCGTCGGGGGTAACAAAAATACCTAACCCAAGCAACCGTGGAACCGATGCGCTAAAGAAGACGATAAGTGCGAGTAAGGGAATAGTAAGGCGTGGAAACATAACGTCCAAGTGTATCCAACCCTGTAACCCTTGCAACTTCCTATCTCATTTGATATGCTGTCCATCGTAATGCCCGCGGGAATTATATTTACCCTTCATTTCCTGCTTAAAGATGGTAACGAGCAAGATGGTATAAAGCGGAGGATGTATGGAGCCTGAAGTTGTTCTATCAGTGCTTATCGCAGGGGTGGCATTTGTTATAATCGTTGTATTGATGTTCCGGGCGCAACAGTCTGCATGGAAACAGGAAGAAAATGAAACGTTGTCCGGCGTTGTAACATCAGCCATGCCAACCTCCCACACCCCAACTCCACTTTTTCTCTCCCATGCGAACGGTGAACAGGAAAATCCCGATGAGGATACGATCGCTACGGTTCTCTCCCAACTCCAATCCCACACAGATGATACGGTGACGTTGGATGACCCTGACCTAAGTGGAAGTTACCTTCAGGCTTATATGGAAGGGGAAAATGCTTTTTGTGTAGAGTATTATGAAGGAGCCACCTACCGGCACTACCGTGCGGAACCAAATCCTGATTTGAAAACCACGCAGTCTTTATTTTTTCTGTTTAACCGGCGTGATTGGGATACCCTAAAGCAAACGGTAAACTGGCGTGACGTAACCAAATCGTAAATGATGATTTCCATACGAATTCAAACGAGTTTCTCGCGCCAAACAGTAGGGGGAAAAACTTATTGCCAAAGGCAGAGTGAAAAAAGCGGGGCGCACGATTACTGTCTGCGAAGGGGATGTGGTTGCAATTGAAAACGGCAAAGAAAAGATGGTTGCCACAATGCTGGCAACCATCATGAATATTACGGAACGGGCAGACCTGACCAACGGGTGAGCAGAGGTCTATCGTTACTTTCTATCGGCAAATACATCCAATTGCGCGGCATGTTCCCGTTTATGCCCGTAGAAGGAATAGACGATAAAGTCATCCAGACTGTATTCGGCTCCATACCAGGGCAGAGTCCCCGGTGCCGTAAACCGCTCGGGCGGAATCGTCGCCGCAATCCGTTGCACCGATTCATGGGCATCGTTTAATTCCGCCAGCACCGCTTGCCCGTCCATTCCTCGCCGTTGTTCCACCTGCGGGTCATTGAATGGCTCGCCGCTTTTGAAGGCATCCAGCGTAGGCGTTGGCAAATTTTGTCCCCCCATTAATGTGACAATGTCCACTAGTACGGTTTCATAGGAAGCAAGATG
>CBKYSX010000822.1:0-2486 GCA_966690745.1 uncultured Ardenticatenales bacterium | reverse complement strand
AAGTATTCCTGTGCCGCAGATTGATATTCCCCATTTTCGCTATGGAACCCGCCAGCAAGGGGGCGTGGGGCAGGGTAAGGGTAGACCTGGTACGCCCGTAGATGGCGACCCCGACAGTGGGCAGGCAGGGGATGCGCCCGGTCACCATATTCTAGAGGTTGAATTAACCTTTGAAGAACTGGCGCAGATGTTGGGCGAAGAATTGGCGTTGCCCCGCATTGAACCTAAAGGGAAAGAAAACGTCCAGAGCGAAAAAGAGAAATATTCCGCAATTCGACGTGTCGGTCCTGAAAGCTTACGCCATTTCAAACGCACCTACCGCGAGGCATTAAAGCGGCAAATCATGAGTGGGGAATACGACCCGACCAATCCCTTGATTGTCCCCGTGCGGGATGACCGTCGCTATCGTTCGTGGAAAGAGGTGCAAAAGCCCGAAGCCAGTGCCGTGATTCTTTTGATGATGGATGTGAGCGGCAGTATGGGCGATGAGCAGAAAGAGATTGTCCGTACCGAAACCTTCTGGATTGACGCATGGTTGCGCCGCCATTATCCCCGCCTCGAAACCCGCTATATCATCCATGATGCCCAGGCAAAAGAGGTAGACCGCCACACCTTCTTCCACACCCGCGAAAGCGGCGGCACGATTATCTCCTCTGCCTATCAACTCTGCACCAGAATCATCAACAACGAATACGACCCCAACGATTGGAACATCTACCCCTTCCACTTCTCCGATGGCGACAACTGGGGCGCGGGTGACACCGAAAAATGTATGCGTCTGATTGAGGAGGAGTTATTGCCCAAAATCAATCAGTTCGGCTACGGGCAGGTAGATAGCCAGTACGGGTCCGGGGATTTCTACAAAGCAATGAAAAGTCATTTCGGGCTGGAACATGAAAAGGTCGTCCTCAGCCGCGTCCCTAACCGCGAGGCAATTCTGGGTAGTATCAAAGAATTTCTCGGCAAGGGGCGGTAATGACGCAACATAGAGGGACGGAGAAACAGAGCCACGGAGAGATTCGTAAAGAGGGTAGGGGCGGGTCACACACTATAGGGCAATTGGTACGGAACCTGTGACCCACCCGTCGTTAAAGGGTAAGGCATGCAATTTGATTCAATAGGGGAAACCGAAAATTCCTTTTGGGCAAAGATACACAACAGAATTCTTAAACCCTGGTACGTGGTTGAAAAACCAAATAGGTTCAACGCTACGGATACTTGGAAACAGGCAAAATATCCTTACCCTTTAATGGTATTTGCCCGACGAGAAGACAATGATGATATTGCCTGCTTGGAGATAAAAGAAGAAACTATCACTGCAATCGTCTTAATTCACGGTTGGATGTCCGAGGGGTTTATAGTGATGGGGCAGTATCCAACTGTGGAAGGGTGGCTCGAAGTGGTCAGGCATGATGCCGGGGACGTAAGTCAATTCTAAAGCAAAAAGCATTATAAGGATGTAAACCGTGGACCCCCTATCAACACTTGATGGCGACACCATTTGGCAGATTCTGGTATTTGGTACCTTCGCGATTGTTACCCTCCTGCGTTTGTGGCGACAGGTGAACTCTGCGACCAAAACTTTTGGTCGAAAACCATCCACCACCCCCTTGCAGGTAACATGTCCAAATTGCGGACAGTTGAATGCAGGTCACCTCAAAAAATGTACGCAATGCAACGCAAGCATTGTACCGAGTGCCGGTGCCTTGATCAACAAGGGGGAGGATGACCGCACCGTTCCGCCGTTAGTGAAGAAAATCTAGGCGTAACCACCCCCAACGTTGCGAGGCATAAACTGTGGAAGCACCCGATCCCATCTGGGAAGCCATTGAATCCGTCCTAGACTTTCTTTCGACCATGCCCGAAGGGATCATTATCGGCGTTGTCCTGCTCTTGCTCTTCCGCAGACGCAAGGGAAGCTCAACCTTACCAACCTTCCCGCCTTTTCCGATCCGTCAGAAGCGGACCCAATCTACCAGCATCCTGTGTAACAACTGTGGCTTGGCAAACCCCAGTGTCTGGGAAAAGTGTGAACGCTGTGGCGCATCACTCGGAACGGCAACCGTCCCGACCCCGCCACCTGATGCCGAATTGCCGCCGCTCATCAAAAAAATCTAAAGGTCGTAGGGGAACCCCGTTTCGGGGCATGAACAGAGGGAAACATCATGTCGTCTTACGCGCTTTCAACTTTACCGGTCGAACTTGAATACTGGCGGGATCGTATCCGCCGCATTGCCATCGAGCTGGGGCTTGATTTTTTTGAGACCATCTTTGAAATGGTAGATTTCCAACAGATGAATGAAATCGCGGCATACATGGGTTTCCCCACCCGCTATCCCCATTGGCGGTGGGGGATGGAATACGAACGGATGCGCCGCAGTTATACCTACGGTTTACATAAAATCTATGAAATGGTCATTAACAATGACCCCAGCTATGCTTACTTGCTGGATTCCAATGAGTTGATTGACCAGAAATTGGTGATT
>CBKYSX010000821.1:0-2495 GCA_966690745.1 uncultured Ardenticatenales bacterium | reverse complement strand
GCACGGCTTCTATCGGCGCAAACCCAACGGGGAGATACCGCCGCCACTGCGACGGTGTTGGGATCGGCGGAACGCGCACTCCACACCTATCAGGGGCGCGAATGGGCACTTCCCTTCCTTCATTCTGCCCGTTTCCGTGCCTACACGTTATTGGGCAATGCCACGGCGGCGGAACAGGCATTGAACGATGCTAAAACGATTATTGAACGCCACGCCGCGACCTTTACCGATCTTCAATGGCAACAGCAATTCCTGACTGCCCATGCGCCTCTGTTGGCAAATGAGCCGTGAGATTGATGGCGGTGTACAAATGGCGGTAGGGGCGGGTGGTCGGCATGGCGTGTTTATCCTTATAGAGCGCACACCCGCCCGCATCCCAAAATGGCGTTCTATATCGGGCAACAGCGGGCGGGTCTTTAACGATGGTTGCATTGCTCTTCATTCCGATGACCCGCCCCTACTGGGCATTGTGGGGAGAAGATTAATATTGATTTAGGGGTTAATCCTTAACCCTAATAGGGCAGGGGTGGCAGGTTAAGTGATTTAATTTGTAACGTTCATCAACCTCATCTCATTTGCGAGGATAAGGTATACTTTCCCTATGTAGGAATCCGCCTATACCCCGAACCCTCTCTATGAATAGCCGCATTCGCCTCAATCGCATTATCAATCCCCCCTTAACCCTCCATTTTTCGCCCGGCTATGATGCCCGCGCCCATATCGTTGGCTCATTGGTGAACGCCGCGTATCGGTGGCTGTCAGGGTGGTTGGGGGTGGAAATGCCTTTCACCTTGAGTATATTGCGGCGGGAAAATTGGGAGGTGATGCGGCAGGTGCCTTATGGCTACCCGCACAGCAACCCTGCCAGAATGACGATTTTTGTTCCGGCACGCTATCCGCCCCGACTCGTGGCGCGGCTCGCCGCTTTAGTAGAATCCGCCGACCCCGCCTTGCAAGCCGACGTTCTTAAAGAGTTTCCCACCGTAGACGCTTCTATTTTTCGCTTTCTGGATATGGTTGCCGTGCATGAATTGGCGCATCTCTTTATTGCCACCCTGCAATTGGAATTGGGCGCGAAATGGCTAACCGAGTTCGTGGCGGATTTGTTTGCCACTGCCTACTTCGCCGAAAGTGCCCCCACCCATCTCCCTTTCTGGCTGGCGTGGGCGCGGCTCCAAACCACACAAACGGTTCCCTATGCCTCCCTTGCTGATTATGAGGCACTACAGGGCAAATTGGATTTCGCCAATGCCAATTTTTATCAGGGGCAATTTAATTTATGGGCATATGAAGTATGGCAACGGGAAGGAAAAGCGGTTGCGCCCCGCCTGATTGAAACCTTCTCCGCCCAACCCGATGTGTTGAAACGGCGGCTGGAAGGGGTAATCGGAAGCGTCAACTGGTTGCCTTAACACCCCAAAGGAAATTGCGTGGTAGCTAACCGCACTACATCGGGAGAGAGTGTGCCTGTTGGTGCAATGAAGAGCAGATCGAAGGTTGGGGAACGGCTTGCCACCCCAATTGCACCTTTAACGGGGGCATATTCTCCGCATACCATGACTTTGGCACGAGAAATGGTGGTCGAAATTCCATCCGCGGGTGGGGGACAAAACCAGTTTGAGAGCAACCCCGCCAGACACGGGGGCATTTATGAAATAAATTGCTCTGTTTGCTTCTCTAACTTGAAGGGGCAGGCTTACTCCTTATGCTGAACCTGAACAAACAATTCGTCCCACATTTACTCCACCACAACATCGCCAGTACCCCAATTACCACTCCACAAATTGCAGATCTCCCAATGATGAATCCGCCGCAGATTGTAATCAGCCACAGGCAAATCACAATGTTCGCAGGGCAAAACCGGATTCCCCCGAACGAAATCAGTTCGTCAATCAGGTATGGATGTTGTAAGATTAGCCATAAAACAGCACCCAAAACTATAGATACCAGGAGGCAATGATGTCTAACCACGAGACACAGAATGTCATGGCGGAAAGTGCGTCTACCGACCGTTCCGCCGAAGTTGCGGCGATTTCCGAACACGCACAACTGTACACCCCGAAAGCGGAGCTGGTGCAGGATGCCTATATTCCCGACTATAGCGCGTGGCGGGAAGAAGCCAATGCAGATATTGCCGCCTTTTGGGATAAACAGGCGCAGAATCTGGATTGGTACGCCCCTTACCAACAGGTGCTGGATGACAGTCATCACCCCTTTTACAAATGGTTTGTTGGCGGCAAAACCAATATCGTATTGAACGCGCTGGACCGCCACCAAAAAACTGCTACCCGCAACAAACTCGCATTTATCTGGGAAGGGGAGGCGGGCGACCAACGGACTCTATCCTACTACGCCCTGAACCGCGAAGTTTGTAAATTCGCTAATGTGCTACGCGGCATGGGGGTGAAAAAAGGAGATTCGGTCACCATTTACATGGGGCGGGTGCTGGAATTGCCGATTGCCATGCTCGCCTGCGCCAAAATCGGCGCGATGCA
>CBKYSX010000820.1:0-2496 GCA_966690745.1 uncultured Ardenticatenales bacterium | reverse complement strand
CGGCGTAATTCGCTCAGGGTTTCGCGCAGAAAGGACAGCCCACGATAATCCCCACGCGGAGTCATGGGTGGCAAAACAGGCGCGACCCCTTCAAACCCGGCAACCGTTTCCAACAACGGGGCAAGCCATCGCGCATAGCGTTGGGGCAACCCCTGCGCCACCCACCGCGACCACCGTTCGGCACGGTTCGGCTGGTCATCCACCACCACCCGCGTGACACCGCCCGCCACCCACCCGCCAATCGTTTCCTTAAGGGTTGTGGGGGTCAGGAAGCCGCCATAGGGCAGAAGATGGACCAATGGTTCCAGTCCGGCGGCGCGGGTCGCTTCTGCAATGGTTTGCGCTTCAGGAACAGGTTGGGGCGGAACCGGGAAAACGACCCACCCTGCCCCTGTTGCGGCAAGGCGGGGAAGCAAACGGCGTACACGTTCGGATGTCAAAAAACGGGGGTCCGGGGACCACCGAAACCCAAGCGGAGCATTCATAAGGGTATAAGGGTTAGCGGGATGAAACGACCTTTAACACGTCCCCGGCGGCATTCACGGTTGCCCGCAATTGTTGGCGGATAGTAGTGCCATCTGCCAGTGCCGTATTGACTTGAAACCGCATCACAAAACAATCATTGGGTGCGCTTTGCACCTCGGCTTTTGCCCGTTTCAGAAAAGGGTAGGACTTTAACAGGGTACGCCGCGCCTTGCTTTGCGCGGAGGAGGAAAGGGTGGCTGTACTCATATAATCACCGGTTGGCGCGCCGGATGAAAGCGGGCACGTCCAAATCATCAGGAGAAGGATTGCGGGGTTGCTCTGCCGGTGCCGGAATTCCCGCTTCCGTCACGCCGTAGCGATCACGCAACATAAACGCGGGCAATTCGTTTTCTTTACGAACCGTGCCGCCCGTCAACTGGTGGCGCGGTTTGCGAATAGCGACATTCTGCGGCTTCTCGGTGGGTTGCGAAAGTGCCGGAGTTGACGGTTGGGTGGATAGCGAGCGATCTGAGCCTTTGCCATTGAAAGCAGGTTTGGACGGGGGCGATGTATCTAAGGGAACAAAGGGTAGGATGGCAACGGCGGCATCTTTGGTTTCCGGTTTTTCCACTTTCGGAGTCGCCGCTTTGGTGACAACCGGCGGGGTCGGCGTGGCATTCATGCCAACGGCAAAGAGGGTTACTTCGACCTGTTCGCCCAATTCGGTATCAGGCCCATACCCGAAAATAGTGTGGGCATCGGGGTCCAGATAATCGTTCAACAATTCCATTGCCGCTTTGATGTCGTCCATTTCCATGGCGGGGTCGCCTTTGAAGTAGACCAACACCTTTTTTGCGCCTGCCATACCGGTTTTACCCAACAGGTGGCTATTGAGGGCTTTGGTCATGGCTTTACTGGCGGCATGGTCGCCATCGGCAATTCCCGTTCCAAAATAGCCGCGTCCGCCTTCCAGCAGGGTTGCGCGAACATCCGCAAAATCCAGGTTAATGTATCCGGGGTGGCGGATAATCCCCACCATGCCATCTACGGCTTGTTGCAGACATTGGTCGGCAATGCTGAACGCCAGAGGCAGAGTCAATTTTTTCGGGTCTTTTGCAAAGAGAGACAATAGCGCGTCGTTATTCACCACCACAATAGTATCGGAATGGGCACGGAGATGTTCCAGCGCGGCGGTAGCGGCAACGGCACGTTTGTTGCCTTCAAAACCAAAGGGCATGGTGGCAATTGCTACGACCACTGCCCCTTTTTCGCGGGCAATCCGTGCAATAATCGGGGCGGCTCCGCTTCCTGTTCCGCCACCCAACCCCAACGTAATAAAGACCAAATCGGCATCCCCGATCAATTCCTCAATGGCTTTGGTGCTTTCTTCGGCGGCGCGGGTGCCGATTTCGGCACGTCCGCCCGCGCCCAACCCACGGGTCACTTTAGGTCCCAGGGTTAATTTGTTTTCACAGGTAATATCAGTGAGAGCCTGAGCATCCGTATTGGCAACCGCAAAACGAATCCCTTCAAAATTCGCGGTGGGTTGGTCTACCATACGATTGACGGCATTACATCCGGCTCCGCCTGCCCCGATAACCACAATTTTGGAAGCGGCGTTCATCCATGTCGCCGTTGCGGGGGTCGTAGCAGGTACGGTGGTAATGACAGGGGGCGCGACGGAGATAGAGGTCGGAAGGGAGGGCAACGAAGCCAGACGTGGCAGAGCGGCTTTGGCTTGCAATTTTGCCACCATGCTCCCCCGACGGGGCAAGGCACTTTGCGCGGCGCGGCTGGCAAGGGTACTCATATCGGCTTGAGGGGAATGATGGAACATGGAACACACTCCGATGCAGTAAAGGGGTCCAACAGTGCGAAATACACACAACTACCCTTTTACTTATGCAAGTGATATGCCAAAACGCTTAGTAGTTGTTTGAAAAATGAAAGCGCAAGGCAAATTGCCTTGCGCTTTCATTTTTCAAACTCAAAACAGGTACTGTTACGACAGGTAGGCTACCAATTCCTCTA
>CBKYSX010000819.1:0-2502 GCA_966690745.1 uncultured Ardenticatenales bacterium | reverse complement strand
GAATCCGCTCATCCCCTCCCCGACCCTGAAACGGCAGTGCGGTTGGTTGCCGCCCCCTCGCGGGAGGCGGAAGTCCGCACTGCATTGCGCGATACGCAACGGTTGTTGCAAAACGGCGTGCCTGCCGGTGACATTGCCATTCTCGCGCCGGATGTTAGCCTCTATCAACGCTCCATACAGGCAGTGGCGAAAGAATATGGCATTGCGGTACGGTTAAGCCAGCCCTTACTCTCCAATCCGGCAGTGGCGGTGTGTGTCGAATTGATGTCGCTTGCCCCCCGTTTCCCCCGCCGCGAAACGATGAATGCCCTGCGTTCACCCTATGTACAACATGGGCTGACGGTCGAAGAATTGGACATTTTGGATCGGCTGACCCGCGAACGCCCTGTAATTGCTACCGCTGAACAGTGGTACGCCGCCCTGCAACCCTATTACCATCGGAGCGAACGGGATGAGGAGGGTGACGAGGATTTGGGTCCGCCCCCCCTCTGGCAGACAATCGCTTCCCCTGTCATGGAAGCCCTGCGCGACAAACTGCGGGCATTGTTCCATCTGCTCACTCCGCCCGATTTTGAAACCTCCGAAGGTTTCCGTCAATGGATATTAACCACCCTACCGGGAGTAGACGGGCAAGCCGCCCCCTCACTTTACATTCGTCCTACTGCCGCCGGGTATGATACCGCCTTACGTGACAGCCCGGCTCTGACTGAATTTGCCAAGAGCCTTGCCTTACTCAATACCACCGATAATCCGCGCCATCGCCTGGCGTGGGAGGCGTACCGTGCCGACCTCATAGATTTGCTGGGGGAAAGTACGGTGGATCTCCCCACTGAATCGGAAGGAATTTATGTGGGCGGGTTGGGCGAAGGACGACGGCGTGTAATGCCCCATCTGTTTGTTCTAGGGTTAAACGAAGGGGAATTTCCGCGCCTGCCCGCCCCCGATTTGTTCTATGCCCCTGCCGAACGGGAGGCACATCCTTTGTTACGGCAAGAATTTATCGGGGACGATGCCTCTTTGTGGTGGCAGACCATCAGCAACGTGACCCAGAGCTTAACACTCCTGCGCCCCCGATTGGATGATAAAGGGAACGGAACTCTCGCCTCCCCTTATTGGAATGCGGTCATCAGCCAGATTGATCGCGTACCCGTTCATGCCCCTCGCGTAGATGAATCTGTTACGTGGGACGATGCCATGAGCCAAAGCGAACAACTGGTGGCGGCGGCTGGTGGTTCCGTTCCTGCCATGCTTCCTGTTTCGATTCAACCTTTCTGGCGCATGGCACATCGCGCTGAAGCGATTCGTGCCGGACGGGAATCACGGGGGACGACGGCGGGTGCATACGAGGGTGTCATCGAAAGCGAGGCTTTGCTGGCGGAATTACAACGCCGTTACGGAGCAAATCGGGATTGGAGCGTTTCCCAATTGCACCGCTATGCGGAGTGTCCCTATGGTTTCTTCGCGCAATATGTCTTAGGTCTGCGCCCCATCACCGAGCCGCAAGAAGGGTTAGACCCGCGCACATTGGGGCAGATTTATCACGCGATTTTGGAAACGCTTTACGGCTGGATGCACACCATAGATTGCCTGCCATCCCCCGACCACCAAGCCGCAATTCTGGCGCAAGTAGATGCCCTGTGCGACGACCATTTCCGTACTGCCCCGAACCGGTATCAATTCCGCCCCGGCGTGATGTGGGTACAGGAACAGAAAGAAATGCGCCGCCATCTTCATGCCTTGCTGACATGGGAATGTGAACAGAACCGTCAGCATGTGCCAATGGAGCAGGAACGGCGGTTCGGCAATATCGCAGGAACCTATCAGTTGATTCTGGAAATTGAGGCGAACGGAGAGCCGTTCCGTTTGCAAGGAGTGATTGATCGGATTGACCATGCCGCCGATGGCAGTGGGGCGCATATTGTGGATTACAAAAGCGGCAATACGACGTATAACGACAGGAAAATTGAAGAAGGTCGCGCCCTGCAAACGGCTCTCTATGCGTTGGCACTAGAAAAAATGGGCGTATCGGTAGCGAGTAGCCGTTATCTGTTGATTCGCAAACGGGAAGAAACGGGCGTGTTGGAATTTGAGGAGTCCGTTGCCGACCACCCGACCGTGCAGGCGGCATTGTGGCAGGTTTCCCGATTTCTCAAAGCGATTCGCGCCGGGCAGTTCCCCGCCACCCCTATAGAACCCAACAAATCCCAACGCGCCTGCCGGGATGGGTGCGATTTGGCGGGGGTCTGTCGGGTGACGAGATATTCGATTGGTAAATAAAATAGGTGGTGCATGACGTAAAGGGAAGGTCATAGACCTTTCCGCACGTACAGGCGTTTATGAATACAGACAATAATAATTCTGATGGCAATGTAGCAAGCCGGATCACTAAAGTTCCCTGGTTGAGAATCATACTTATCGCGATTCTAATACTATTGATTTGGCAGTCCATCTGGGGTTTTGGCGGGATTTATACCCACCTGCGCTACGTCCCAACTCCCAATA
>CBKYSX010000818.1:0-2505 GCA_966690745.1 uncultured Ardenticatenales bacterium | reverse complement strand
CAAAATAACCATCTGAATATCTAATGGCGGAGATGGGGAGGAGATATACCCAAAGTCTCGTCCCCATCTCTTTGTGTTCTATGAAATATCTCTGCCACCGCAACTCTTTATCTTAACCATCCGTACTTTGTGCAACATCAGGGCATTGCATAATGTTCAATACCCGGGTGTTGTTTTGATATCCATCTTTCCAATCTTCAACCAAGAGGCTTTTATGTTTATCGAAATCTCCGACCTGTTCATCCACCTCCACCGATTAGGATTATTAATAGTCTATTTTGCAGTATGGATAGTGGTTCCTGAGTTGTTGCCCGATGATAAAAAAGCACAATGGACAGAAGTTGCGGGGGAAGGCTTGGGGAGATTCACGGAATTACTTTTTAGTCTTCTTTATGTCGGGGGTGTTTTTGTTTACACCGTCACTCTCTTTTTTATCAGTGTGAACCTCTTGCAACTGGCGGCGACCTTTCTGCGTTTCCCTGCCAACCTTAACTTTATGACCGTGATTCTCGCGCTCCCCATTACCGCTATTCTCCAAATCTATTCCATGCGAACCATCGGCAAGATGGGATTTTCTTTATCAGATTCATCCGTGCAGGAGCATGATAGAAGCGTCCATGCTATTCGCGCAGGGATGGTTTTGTTTTCGATAGGGTTTTTACTGCAATTTATTGCTACATTTCGTTGAAGCCCCGATGTCGTTCTTTGTGTTCTTTTTGACCTTTGTGGTTAAATACTCCCCGCCGTTGCAAATATCCGCAATTCGGGAGACTCCATTACGATGAAAGTTGCATACGTATTCGCCACGTCGGGACATACTGCCAGTTATAAGCTGGGCAAGATGATTTTGCCCCAATTGGAAGCCGGAAATCACGGCGTACAGGTCATTGGGATGATGTTTTTTGATGATAACAATTATGTACTACGCAAGGGGGATCCGATTGGCGAGCGGTTGGCGAAAGTCGCCGCGGAGCAAGGTATTTTGTTAATGATGTGCGACCAATGCGCCCTTGAACGGGGACTGGCAGAAGGGGAACCGGGCAATTGCCGCACCACCGGAACGGTGGAGGGAGTACATGTAGGTTGTTTTCCTGATTTATACGGGGCATTAGCCGGAAGTCCACCCGACCATATTATTACGCTGTAAGCCTAGCTCCTATTAAAAAAATGCGCCATCAGGCGCATTTTTCATTTTAGGGATTTACCGGATGTCGTTTTGCCTGCCAATCTTTAATCGCAAAAGGTAGATAAAGAATGAGGGCAAGAACAATCCCGACAATTTCCATGCCAAGGATATACCAGGGCCACGGACCGAGCAGGTCAAGGGCGGTGGCAACATCAGGTTTGCGGGCAATATAGAGATAATTGCTACCGATTGCCCAATTCACCAGACCAACAAAGAGCATATAAACATTGATAACGACGACCATTCGTAGAATCGAACGCCATGTCGGGCGGTAACCTTCGACTAACGTCATATAAATGGCGGAGGCGACAATCAATCCATGCGAAATGAGTGCTTGAAAAATACGATAGTGAAGAAAGGGATAATTATTGGTTTCAGGCGTTAAAATTGCCTGTATCGCACCGCCAATCCCCAAAAAGTACGCCAATTCAAAAACGCGATAATTTTTGGTAAAGAGCATGTAGGCACTGAGATAGGCAAAGACACTACAAAGGTGAAAGGGCAACATACTCTGAATCTGCCATTGCCCCGTTGCCGCGACCCACAATTGCCACCCCAGTTGGTCTAAAAGAATGATTGTCCCCATGGTGTAGCGGAACGTTTGGCGATGTTCGGGGTGGCGGCGGAAATACCAGACCATCAGCGCAATCAGCAGTGCCATCACGCCCAAAAATGCCCAATGCTCCTGCGAAAAGGGGTAAAAGGGGTTGCCTCGTACTTCTCCTGTAAAAAATTCGATGATGGGGTTCATGGTGACTCCGTTGTACCATCATGCCCGCCATAGGTTTAGTGGGTGCAATCCGCGCTAAACCTACGGTTACAGTTTTATGCTCTGGTATACCAAGATCAAAGTAATGCAGACTACAGACTTTAACCTTATCGGATGTTGTCACGCACCCAGCCCATCACTTCGGTTCGTTCGCCATCTGTCATATTCCGAAGCGGCGCACGAACGCCACCGCCTTGATACCCCCGCGCCTCTGCGCCTGCTTTCCAGCCCGCAATCCCATATTTGCCCACCTGTTCGGCAACGGCATAAATGGTATGAGCGGAGGCATGAACGCCTTGCAAATTTCCTGCTTTGACTGCCGTACAGACCGCCACTGCGGCTTCGGGGCAGACGTTTGCCGCCGCCAGAATGGTTCCATCTACCAACCCTGCCAGTAGAGAGGCGGGGGTAGCGTGGGGCGACCCTGCCAATATCACAAAATCCGGTCCCGCCGCCAACCGGTATTGCACCGCCAGCGCAAGGTCACTACTACTGTTTTTCATCCCGATGATATTGGGGTGGGTTGCTAATTCCCCCACGGATGGGGTCG
>CBKYSX010000817.1:0-2508 GCA_966690745.1 uncultured Ardenticatenales bacterium | reverse complement strand
GTCCGGTGCGCCGGTTGACTCCGTAGACAGAATTATCTTCCGACCCGACCATGACCACTTCCTGCCATACCGCAGGACGACCGGGGATTCCGCCGGTGGTGGCAAATTTCCAGCGAAAATCGCCCGTAGCACGGTCTACACAGTAGAGGTTTGTGTCATAACTGCCAATAAAGATAGATTCGGCGGTGAAAGCCGGGGTAGAGCGCACTTCATCTTCGGTGGCGAACGTCCAAATCGGTACGTATGCCGCTTCCCCTTCGATACGGCTTTCCAGGTCAAAGGTTGGTCCCATACCTCCCACATGGCGGAGTGGTTGTTGAACCGGGTGCGGGGTGGATGGGGGTTGGACGGGCTTGGTCTGGTCGGTAACACCCGAATGTCCCACATTGCGGGTTTGGTCATTTGCCCCTGACCCGACAGGGCGCGTCCCGTCACTGGGGGTGTTCCGCATAAAGGTTGTCGCTTCTCCCGATTCTGAAGCCGTGGGACCCACCGGGCGCGTTCCGCCATCACGCCCTTTAATACGGCGAAGCAACCCCGTTCCGCCTTGCGCGGCGGGTGTGTCCAGTTTATCGGTGGTGTTCGGGGTGCCTATCGGGGCGGTTCGTTCGGGTGAGCGAAGCACTCCTGACCCTTTGTTTGCACTTTTGCGGTTGGCTTCCAATGCCCCGGCAAAGGCGACCATCGTTTCCCAGCGATTGGCGGCATCATACGCCAATGCCCGCATAATCACCGCTTCTAAATCGGGGGATACATCCTGATTATAGGTACGAATCGGACGTTGATCGAAGGAAAAGGGGCGGTATTCTTGGGGGTCGGTATTGGTCAGCAATTGGTGCAGGGTTGCCGCCAGGGCGTAAATATCGGTTTGCGGGCTGGCAATCCCTTCGTATTGTTCGGGCGGGGCATACCCTTCCGTCCCAATCATCGTTCCTTTTTGCACGGGTTGGAAGTGCTTGGCAATCCCGAAGTCAATCAGCACGATACGCCCGTCCGGGCGGAGCATGACATTGCTTGGCTTCAAGTCGCGAAAGATAATCGGGGGTGTTGCGGCATGAAGGGTTGCCAGCACCTGACTAAGCTGGATTGCCCAATCAATCACACGGTCGGGGGGAACCGGGCGGGAACGTTGGTGCAAGTACCGCGCCAAATCTTGCCCTTCCACCAATTCGTGAACAAGATAGTGCCGTTCACTTTCCGTGAAATAATCAAAGACTTTGGGGACAGCGTGGTGGTTCAGGCTTGCCAGCAGGTTGGCTTCCCGTTCAAATGCCTCGCGGGCACGTTGGCGGGCGGGTCCATCCCCCAGCATGTCAAACATCTCTTTGACAGCGCACAGGCGGTTGATAGCGCGAAACCGCCTATCCCGCGCCGAATAGACCACACTCATACCCCCGGTACCAATCACTTTCTCAATCTGGTACCGCCCTGCTAACATCGTTCCGGCTTGCAACGTATTCCCCGTGGTGGGGGAGCGACCTCGCATAAATACTCCTGCGACCGATAAGTCCGCGCATGACAAGCGTAGCTCAAATTGCCCTGCGGTATTCCTTCCGCACGGCGCATGTGAGGCATCTTCTCATGGGATGAGGCGAAGTGTGTGATAAATAAAGGGATAAAGCTTCGCCGTATGGTGGGATGATCTACCGGTGTTGTAGGCGTGTAGAAGTGGTTCTGCCGGGGATAAAATGATAAAATCCGGCACATCCCACAGTGACTATTTTGCCCCAACAAAAGTATATGCCGCGTATAGTACCATGCCTTTAACATCGGTTCAATGGGAGTATAGGGGATGGGGGAAAGTGATTGGAGGATACAACGTCCCCGTTGTGTCCATAGCGAACGGTCAGGACGCAGAAAGCAAGATGCAATACAGAGGAGGAGATGCTATGCCAAGTACGACCAATGAGGTTACGGTAGAAACCTTGGAAGCCTTTGCTACTGCCTGGAATCGCCATGATGTTGAAGCACTTATGACGTTCATGGCGGCGGATTGTGTCTTTGAAGCCTCGGCGGGTCCGGATAGTTGTGGTATCCGTTATGTGGGGCGTGAGGCGGTGAAGGCAGGTTATAGTGAGGTATGGACGACTTTCCCGGATGCCCATTGGGGGAACGCCCGCCATTTTGTCTATGGAGATCGCGGCGTTTCCGAGTGGGTTTTTACGGGAACCCGCCTAGATGGTACGCGGGTAGAAGTGAATGGTTGTGACCTATTTACATTCCGTGACGGTAAAATCGCTCTCAAAAATTCATACCGGAAGAATCGGATTCAATCCGGGGTGAAATGAAAAATAGGAAACGAGAAATTATCCTATCCGCAAATGATTCTATTGAAACACATATGACCATCAACCATCACAACCCACCCGCCGTTGCCGTCCCGCTTGGCGGCTATTCACATGGGCTGGAAATTCGCAACCCGAAACGGTTATTATTCATTAGCGGGCAAATCCCAACAACGGCAGAAGGAATTATCCCCCCTACCTTTGACGAACAATGCCATGCCGT
>CBKYSX010000816.1:0-2512 GCA_966690745.1 uncultured Ardenticatenales bacterium | reverse complement strand
GCCTGTGGGCGCGATGCTCCGTTTGAGCGGCAAGGTTGAAGCCTATCTGGGCAAATTGGAACTGGCTTCCCCCCGTTTTGAATTGATAGATGCGGATGAGTTACGCAACGGGCGACTGGTGGCGATTTACCCCCGCACCGAGGGACTCACCGAAAAAATCATAACGGGCGATATTGCCCGCGCCCTTGACCATACAGCAGGCAAAATTCCTGACCCGCTCCCCCTGTGGATGCGCGAGCAATACGACCTGCCCGATGTCGGGCAAGCCTTACGCTGGATTCACCAACCCCAGGATTTGGGATATGTAGAAGCGGCGCGGCGGCGACTGGCGTTTGACGAATTGCTCCGCTTGCAATTGGGATTGTTGCAACAACGGCGGGCATGGCGGAATCAGGCAGGAACCCAAATTACGGTATCCCCCGACCTGTTGCAACGCTTCTTCACTACCCTGCCCTTTGCCCTAACCGAAGCGCAACAACGCTCCCTGGGGGAAATTCTGGGGGATATGGCGAAACCGTATGCGATGAGCCGTCTTCTACAAGGGGATGTGGGGTCGGGGAAAACCGTAGTAGGCGCGGCGGCATTGCTAGCGGCGGTGGCGGCGGGCTATCAGGGGGCATTGATGGCTCCAACCGAAATTCTGGCGGAGCAACATTACGCCGGGTTGAGTCGCTTCCTGAACCCCGATGGGGAATTGTTGTTAGACCGTCCGATTCGGGTTGCTCTGCTTACGGGTTCGATGAGTGCCAAAGAAAAAGAAGAAGCCCGACAGGCGATTGCGGCGGGGGTGGTGGATGTGGTTGTGGGAACCCACGCCCTCATTCAACAAGAAGTGCTGTTTGCGCGGTTGGGCATTGCAATTGTGGATGAGCAACACCGTTTCGGGGTACAACAACGGGGAATACTGCGAAGCCAAGCCGATGAATACGCTCCCGACCTGCTGGTGATGAGCGCGACTCCAATTCCCCGTTCGCTGGCATTGACCCTCTATGGCGATCTTGACCTGAGTATTATTGACCAATTACCGCCGGGGCGGGAACCGATTGTCACCCGCGCCATTACCTCCCACCAACGGGAGCGTGCTTACACCTACATTCGCCGCCAACTGATGGAAGGGCGACAGGCATTTATCATTTGCCCGTTGGTAGAGGAAAGCGATAAGTTGGAAGCAAAAGCGGCTGTGGATGAACATCGCTTTTTGCAAGATGAGGTTTTCCCCGATTATCGGGTGGAGTTACTGCACGGACGGATGCGCCCCGATGACAAAGAAGAAGCGATGGGGCGTTTTTACCGCAATGAAAGTCAGGTACTCGTTTCGACATCAGTGGTCGAAGTCGGGATTGATGTACCGAATGCCTCTGTTATGTTGGTGGAAGGGGCAAATCGTTTCGGCTTAGCGCAATTGCACCAATTCCGGGGACGGATCGGGCGCGGCGCACATCGTTCACTTTGTCTGCTGATGGCAGAGGAAAGCATTTCCGCCGATGGCGAATTACGCCTACAAACCCTTGTTGAACACAGCAACGGTTTTAAGTTAGCGGAGCAAGACCTTGCCATGCGCGGACCCGGCGATTTCTTCGGGACGCGCCAGAGCGGATTGCCGTTGCTGAAAATGGCGCAGATGGGCGATTCGGTTGCCCTTCATACCGCCCGTACCGCCGCCGCCGATTTGCTGGCAAAAGACCCCGACCTGATCCAGCCGGAACATGTGTTACTACGTCAACAAAAGGAACGATATTGGTCGGGGCGGTCGGGGAATCTTTCGTAGAGCCGCTAGTGGAGCATCGCGGAACTAGCGGGCAGGGCATCTCTTGACACCAATGAGGATTACCCTTGTGGTCGCCCCATGTCGTCTATGCAATATGTAGTCGTACTTCTTCTATTTATTGGAGTTGATAGCATCCTATGGATATGGATAAAGAACAGTGGCTTGCGGGAATGCGTGCCGCCAACCGCAATACGGCAATTGAAGCCCTCGGCATTGAGATGATGGATGTGGATAATGATCAGCTCGTGCTGGAAATGCCTATTACCGACAAAACCAAACAGCCCTTCGGCTTATTGCATGGGGGGATAAGCATGGTGCTGGCGGAAACAGCCGCAAGTAGTCATGCCATGTGGGGTGTGGATTTCAGTAAGTTCATCCCCGTTGGAATTGAAATCAACGGTTCGCACCTACGTTCTGCCAGTGATGGGCGGGTTCGTGCTATTGCTAAAGTGGTGCGCCGTTCGCGCACCCTGATAGTGCATCAAATTGATATCTGGCATATCGAAACTGATAAACAGTTATGCACGGCGCGGGTGACGAATTATTACAAACCGGTGGGGTAGTAGTATTGCATAGAACATCGTGCATAAACAAAGCCCACCCCTAGTTCCGCTTCGCTCCACTAGGGGCTACTAGAAAGCTCACGACTTTACGGCAGTTGTCGTAGTCGTTCAGCTTATCGGTAGCCGCTAGTTCCGCTTCGCTCCACTAGGGGCTACTAGAAAGCTCACGACTTTACGGCAG
>CBKYSX010000815.1:0-2513 GCA_966690745.1 uncultured Ardenticatenales bacterium | reverse complement strand
CGATTTTGACCGTAAAATCAATTTACGGATAGGTTCTAAGAAATAGGTCAATTAAATCCAAGAAACGAAGTTGCCTTAAGAATAAAAAATAGAGTGCGTCTGTAATTAAGTTTGTCTTTTTACGAGGAGAAAATGTATGTCTAGGAGGTTCGATACTAACATACTACCGCTCTTGTTGTTGCTCACCATCCCATTATTCGGATGCACAGGTATTCAGCAAGAAAGAAATATATATCCTGATAGAGAGGAATTGCTTGAACGCGGATTTTATATGTATGTAGTGCCACAACATATACAAGAAAAATATCAATGGCAGGAAAGCACATTTATATTGTCATGGGATAGGCATTGTAAAGGGATTTCCTACTCAGAACAATGGAATCCCTTATATATTTTTTATAGCGGAGAAACGACTGGACTTACCATAAGACTCGACCCATGGAACACAATATGGGATAACCAGAGACTGACGCAAACAATAAATGTGAAATTGACACACATCCAGGATGAGCAAATCGAAGCTTATGTTTTGCCCCCATCTGAGGGTACAAGCCTTCGCTTTGAAGACACGTTAGGGTTTCCGATTTACATATCTTCAAATTTGAGTCTATCAGACACAATTCAGATTGTTTCACAGTTGGAGTATTTGGGTCCAGATATAAGTCAAGAACTTAACCCTTGGGACTGTAGTTCGGAAAAATAGGGATTAAATCTCTACAGAAGCGTAATAATTCATCGCATAAAATTTTTTGATTCTCACTCCACCAGCCGCTCCACATTCCCGTCCAGCACTTGTACCGAACCCTCTCATCCAGTTAAGGCATGGTGAGTCGGAGGTGGCGACGCGAATGGTAAATCTTCTCGATATTTAGGAGAGTTAGATGTCTAACAATGAAAGCGGCAAGTTTACCCCTCGTGACCTAAGCAATTGGTTTTGGGATATTGTGGCTAAAGCAAAACAAAATCCAATTGAATTGAGGGCAATATTATTCGCATTGCAGAAGGATGAAATTAAGCGTTTTCACTCGGAATTTATGGAAGCGGCAATTGAGCTCACTGATGAACCGTTTCAAAAACACATGTTCGGGAACTCAGAAGATGGGGTAGCAGATATTGTCGAGTGGGTTGTAAGTCAGGGCAAAGAGTATTATTGGACGGTATGGCACAATCCTAATCTCATTCCACCCTTCCTAGATGATGACGTGCCCAGTTTGGCGGGGGTCGCCCCCCTTGTGTATTGGCAAAAGTATGGTGAGGATTTAGAACTGGATTTTTGAGATGTAAAAATCGAGGTTTTACTCCACCAGCCGCTCCACATTCCCGTATGGCACTTGCACCGACCCCCCCTCATCCAATTGCACGGTGCAGACGGTAGCGGTAACGCGGCTGGGCAGGGTGACACGTTTGCCCGCGCTTTCGCCAATCGTCCCCAATTGCCCGACATAGGGCGCACCCAGCAGACGCACCCGATCCCCCGCCGCCAACGCCCCCGCCGGATAGAGCGGACGCGCCGCGCCGCACCGTGCAACCACAATTTCGGGAACCCCGACCTTGTGAGAAAGAACCCCGACCGTTGCCTCGCGCCCGTTCAATTCCGCCAATAGTTTGAAGGAAGGGGCATTGATGGGTAGTGTGCCAAACCCTTCGGTCAGCACCATCGGATAACTGACGCTTTGCGCCAACGCCAACAGGGAACCATCCATGCTCCCCGCAATTAACCCCACCACACCTACTGCCTGCGCCCGTTCCAGCAGGGCGCGGTCGGCGGTGGCTCCCACCACCACCACGGTGCCGCGCAAGCCCGGGTTAATCAGGGCGGCATTGGCACTATCCCCCGGTGCGGACACGAGCAGGCGCGTGGTTCCGGCGTTGGCGCGTCCATTGCCCCACATCCCTTGAATCAACGCCCCCTGCGAGGTGATGTCCACGCTTTCATTGTCGTGGACGGCAAACACCTCGCCCCGGAGTAGGGCATTGACGGGGGTCACGGTAGAGGTGGTGCGAATCAGGACGATGCCCCGCGTATCATCCACATGGAGCAGGGTTCCGGTGACGGGCGCGGCAAGGCTCCGGCGGAACAAACCCCCTTTTTTAGCAATCACTTCCCCTTCGCGCACCTCCGCCCCGATTTCAACTTGAAGGTGGCGGCGCACCTGCGCGGGGGCGACCCCCAACGCCGATGCCCCCTCCACCAGGCGAATGTCGCTGGTTCCCGCAACCTCGGCGATGGGGTCGGTGGCTTGTACCATCTGCCCCACCGTCACAAGGGTCGTACCCTGCCCTTGCCAGTGGCGGGTTCGCACGATGGTGGCGTGTGCCAGAATTAAACGTTCGCGGGGATGGTTGGCTTCAGGCACCCACATAACGATTCCACTCCTCAAGCATGGTGCGCCGTTCCGTTCCATCGGTAGGGAGGAAGAGCGGTCTGCCGCGTCCGTCAATCACAAAGCCAACGGTATCCCCTTCGCCCACCAACGTTGCGCCTACCCCTTCGCCAAAGCCAATATCCATGT
>CBKYSX010000814.1:0-2518 GCA_966690745.1 uncultured Ardenticatenales bacterium | reverse complement strand
ACGCTTGATTCAACGCACGGTAGAAGCCGCCCATAATGAAGGCAAATGGGTCGGGGTCTGCGGCGAATTGGGCGCAGACCCGCAGGCAGTCCCGATTTTGGTCGGGATAGGCGTAGACGAACTCAGTGTCAGTGTTCCGGCGATTCCGGGCGTGAAAGCACAAATTAGGAGCCTGACATTGGAAGCGGCAAAAAAACGGGCATCGCAAGCATTGGCGTGTACCACCGCCACCGAGGTACGGAAAATCGGGAAATGAGAAACGCGAAACGGAAACCCACCCCCTAGCCCCCTCCCGTTCTAGGGCAGGGCTACGTAATACGGATAGATTCCAATGGAAGCCCGTATTTCTTTGCCCCGTCCTTTAGGGCGGGGAACGGGAAATGGGAAAACAAACCCACCCTGCAAGCACATGTATATAGCCCCGTCCCTTTAGGGCGGGGAAAATGGGAAACGGGATAGCCTTATGGAAAACAAATACGAACAGTACCGCGCCTCCGATACTACGATTCCACAGGAAACATGGTCCTGGAATATGTATGGCGCGGGGGTTGAGAACATCGGGCGGGAGGGTGCGCCCGAAATATTCCCTGTACCGGAACCCAACGATGACCAATTGTTGGTGCGGGTGGATGCCGTCGGGATGTGCTTTTCCGATGTCAAGTTGATTCAACAGGGGGGCAACCACCCCAAACTCTATCACCGTGACCTGGCAAAAGAACCCACACGCCTCGGACACGAAGCCACCCTGACGATACTAAAGGTAGGCAAAAATCTACAGGGGCAGTACAGCCCCGGTCAACGCCTTGCGGTACAACCCGACATTTACCAGAACGGAATGAGTACTGCCTACGGGTACACGATTCCCGGCGGCTTGACCCAATACCATCTGATTGGTCCCGAAGTGCTGGAAGGGGACGATGGTGCGTATGTGCTGGCAGTCGAAGATAGATTAGGCTATGCCGAAACCGCTTTGACTGAACCCTGGGCATGTGTGGAAGCCGCCTATACCCAACGGCGGCGATTAGAGCCAAAAGAGGGCGGAACGATGTGGATTGTGGGGCAACCGGGTGACATGCGGGAGTACCAATTCTCGCGGGGGCTAGAGGCTCCTGCCACAATTGTGCTCACTGATGTTCCCGCGACTGTCCGTGCTCTGATTGAAACACACAGCAACGCAACCCTGATCGAACGAAACGGATTGAGGGCGGAACAGTATCCTGACCTGAACGCAGAAGTCGGCGGCGGGCGCGGCTTTGATGATATTGTCCTGCTCAACCCCCAATCAGCAACTGAGGTGAGTGCCGCCGCCAAATTGATTGCACGGCGCGGCACCTTTAATATGGTCGGGGAACAGCCTCTGGATGGTACGCCCGATGTGGATGTGGGGCGGATGCACTACGACTATACTGCCTATATCGGCAATCGCGGACCGGACATTGCCGCCTCCTATGGCGAAGCCCGCAATCGTGCCGATTTGCGCCCCGGCGGAGTTGCTGTCTTTGTGGGTGCAGGCGGGCCAATGGGGCAAATGCACGTTCAACGCGCCATCGAGCTCCCCGCCGGACCGCGCACCATCATCGCTACCGATGTCAATGACATGCGTCTAGCGGCACTTGCAGAGCTCTTCGGACCGCTTGCCGATGCCCATGACCGTCGCCTGATTACCGTAAACCCGACCACGAGCGAAATGCCGTTGCAGGAATGGGTGATGCAGGAAAGTGACGGGCGGGGTGCGGACGATGTGATTGTCAGCGTTCCGGCGGCGCGACTGATGGCGGATGCGGCAACCCTGATGGCAGAGGATGGAATGTTAGTTTTCTTTGCCGGGGTTCCGAATGGAACCTTCATCCCCCTTGACCTCAATCAGGTCTATCTCTCTAACGCCCAATATACCGGAACCTCCGGCTCTACGTTAGCCGATCAGGCGTTGGTGATACACAAGACATTGGCAGGAGAACTATCGCCCAACCGTTCGGTGGCGGCGGTCGGAGGCATGGAAGCGGCGCGGGATGGGGTAGAAGCCATGATGGATGGGCGATACGCGGGAAAAATCGTGATTTTTCCGCAAATCAGTGGTTTGCCGTTAATGGGGCTAACCGAACTAAAAGAACGCTACCCCGCTATTGCCGCCAAACTCGGACCGCGCGATTTGTGGACTCCCGAAGCGGAACAGGCACTGATTGAAACCTTCTGGACCCCTTCGTGATTTACACCCTTACCCTCAATCCCGCACTGGATCGGGAATTAACCGTTGATTCGATTGCCTTTGACTCCGTGCTACGCGCCAAAGCAAGCCGCGTAGATTACGGGGGCAAAGGCTTCAACGTGTCACGAATGTTAAGGTCGCTGGGGGTTCAGAGCGTGGCGATGGGCTACGCCGGGGGACGAACCGGCGATATGTTGGAGGAGGGGTTAAACCATCTCGGCATCGAAACTGATTTTGTACGGATTGACGGGGAAACCCGCACCAATATCAGCATTGTTAGCACTACTGACCCCCATCATATCAAGGTGAATG
>CBKYSX010000813.1:0-2520 GCA_966690745.1 uncultured Ardenticatenales bacterium | reverse complement strand
ACCCACCACGGTGGTTTATACACTGGACCAGGTAGACAGCTACGAAGACCCCCTCGCCCGCGCCGCCCTGAAATTACAGGAAGATTCCAAATTCGTTCACGACATCCCCGTGATTATCCAACTCCGTGCGCCACGCGGCAGTAATACCCCCGGCGCATCGGAAGAAAAACGGGAAGAAACCGCGCAGGCAAAAGAGGAAGAATCGCGCCGTACCCCGATTGCCAATTCCGTTGGTATCGCGGGAGAGCGGGATTCGGTCTATAAGTTCACGCGGGCAATGCTGGCGAATTTTGTGGTCTTCCACCCCCCCGCCAATGCCCGCATCTTTGTATTGGCGAACAGCCAACGGGAATGGGCATGGACGGACGATTTGCCCCATTCGGTGGAAGACGAAAATACGCGCCTGACCTGTTTCTTAGACCGCAAAGGCAAAAAGGGCGCGGATTCTCTGCCCGCCTTTAGCGAAAACCTTCGTAAAATCCTCTCCCAACGCAAATTGCAGATGGGTGAACGGGAAGATAACGACGGTGGCGGCGAAGACCCCACCCAACCCTTCCTGCTGGTGGTGGTAGACCTGATGGATACCGCCTATAACACCGATTCACCCCTTTATGAATTAGAAAGCGACCCCGCCTTTGCCATTTTGCTGGCAGAAGGGGCAATTCTGGGCGCGTCGGTGATTTTCCTTGTTCCCGAACGCGCCAAAGTGCCGGGGTCTTGTCAGGGTGTTATCGAAATTGAACGTACCTCCCCCGCCAGCAACAGCAAGCAAGGGGACTTCCAACGGATTCACTTCCGCTACGCCGAGGTCGGCTTAAACACCTTCCGCTACGTTGGGGTCGCCGATAGCGTCAGCACCCGCGACGGAATGCAGGCACTGACCAAAAAATTGGCGCAGTTGCAAATGCGGGAATCGGCAGGCTCCAAAGTTCCCAATGTGGTCAGCTTTATGCCCATGATGGGCTTTAATTCGATGGATGACCTGCTCCAAGCGGCACAGAAGAATTGGGAAATCGCGATGGAGCCGCGCCATGCCGATTGGCTCCGTGCCCCGTTGGGGATTATGGCGGGACGCAAACTACGTACCCTGACCTTCTCCGCCAAAAAGGACGGGGTACACGGAATGGTGGCAGGGAGTACCGGGTCGGGGAAATCGGAATTGCTGATTTCGATGATTACCGCGATGGCGGTGATTTATGACCCCACCGCCCTCAACTTCGTGCTGGTGGACTACAAAGGGGGGGGTGCGTTCAAGGAATTTGAAGAACTGCCCCACTGTGTAGACATCATCACCAACCTGGCGGGCGAAGGGGTGACGCGGATGTTCACGGCGATTAACGCCGAACTGCGCCGCCGCCAGAAGTTGAACGTGGATACGGGAACCAAAAACATTGTGGATTACCGCCAGAAGGGACTCCACAAAACAGTACAACCCTATCCTTTCCTCTTCATTATTGTTGACGAATTTGCGGAAATGATTGCCGACCGCGCCGAATACAAAACGGAATTGGAAACCATTACGCGGGTCGGTCGGGCGCAAGGAGTGACATTGATTCTGGCGGCGCAACGCCCCAGTGGTGTCACCGACCAGATGCGCTCCAATATCAAATTCCGTATCTCGCTACGGGTAGAAACCGCCACGGAAAGCCGCGAAATGTTGCGCCGCCCCGAAGCTGCCTATTTGCCGAGCGGGATTCCCGGACGGGGCTACTTGCAGGTCGGGAACGAAGAAATCGAATTAATTCAGGTGGCGTATAGCGGGGAAAAATATGAAGACCCCGGCGCCGCCCCCCGCGAACCTGTCATTTGGCCCGACCGGGGCGATATTTACAACCCCGAACGGGACCAGGAACCTCCCGAACTGTACAAGGTCATCATCAGCAACCTTGATAAGTTGTCGAACAAGATGGGGATTCCCGCGCAGGGCGCGCCATGGCCCGCCTTCCTGCCCACCAAATTTGGGTTAACCAAACCACTTATTTCGAATGACCCTGCGGTTCCGGCGCTTACCTTTGAACGGTATCTGAACCAGCAGGATATTCCCCATATTCTCTTCGGCGGCGAACGGGAACCCGTCACCAGCCTGAACCCCTGGTTGCGGCGGTGGATGTATGATCAGGACGGCTGGAACGAAAGCCCCGATTGGGAAAATTATGCCGTGCGCCCCATCATCGGGATTGTAGACAACCCCTACGCCGCTAAACAATTGCCAATGGTGGTCAATTTCCCGGTGGGTCATGCGGCTGTCTTTGGCACCTCCGGCTGGGGCAAAAGCACCTTTATTAAAACATTGGTGGTCAGCCTGGTTGCGACCCACTCGCCCAACCATGTGCATATTTACATTATGGATTTGGGCGGACGGAGCCTCGGCATTTTAAGCAAATTCCCCCACGTCGGGGGGGTTATCAACCCGGATGAAGAAGGATATAAAGAACGGGTTGAACAACTGATACGCCAATTGAGCGAACTGATTGAGGAGCGCAAGAACACCCTCAGTAGTTCCGGGATGGGCGATATTTA
>CBKYSX010000812.1:0-2527 GCA_966690745.1 uncultured Ardenticatenales bacterium | reverse complement strand
TACCCCGCAGGGAGGGGAAACCGTGGTACAACCGGACGCGGCACTTTTTATGATTCGATTATTGGTGGGTCCAATTCCGGCTGTGATTTTAGCGGCGGGGATCGGGTTAGTATATAAGTTCCCGATTACGAAGGAACAACACGAACGCACCCTTGCCGAACTTGCCAAACGCAAGGCGGCGCAAACTCGCGCCGGAGTTTAGAGCCACCTAGTATTGATAAACGAGGTGGGAACGGAGGAACGGCAACCCACCCCCTTCCCCCCTCCCAAGAGGGGGAATAAGTTCATCCTTCTACGCTATCCTTGATTGTCAGTACACCACTTAGCTCTCAGGCTACGAACTTATTTGGATTCCAAAGAGATTCGCCTATTTAGCCGGGAAACTTCAACCTTGCACGGAACCTTTATGACGAAACCACCCACCATCCGCCCCATCGTTATCGGGCTGTTTCTCTACAATGGAAAAATTTTGGTTGGCGATGGCTACGACCCTACAAAAAACCAAACATTTTATCGCCCGTTGGGGGGTGCTATTGAGTTTGGCGAATATGGCGAAGATGCGCTTCGCCGCGAGATCCGGGAAGAAATCAATACTGAAATTACGGGGATTCGCTATCTTGGGATGATGGAAAATCTATTTACCTTTGATGGTACACCGGGGCACGAAATTGTGTTGGTTTACGATGCCAAATTTACAGATAAGTCGCTATACGAACAGCCTTCTTTTATTGGCGACGAAGGGGGCATTGCTTTTACCGCCCAATGGCTCCCCCCTTCTGCCTTTAGCCCTGTGACCCCTATCTATCCTGAAGGGATACTTGAATTTCTAATGGAAAAGGGCATACTCTTACCGGAAAGCAGGACGCAAGACGCGGAAACGGCAACGGTGTAACGCAAGGCGCAACAGCCACAGAAAGGTTTCTGCTTTCCGCTTTCTACATCCCACATCATTAATTTATGCTCACTACTCCTTCTGCGCTGATTGGCAACACCCCCCTCATTCAACTCGCCCGCTTCGGGAACGGGTTGCCTGTGGCATTGTATGCCAAATTGGAATCCCACAATTTGACGGGGAGTGACAAAGATCGGGCAGTACGAGCGTTTATTGAGGATGCTGAAACAACGGGAACATTGGTAGAGGGGGGTACGATTGTCGCCGCCACCAGTGGAAGCCTCGCCTTCGCACTCACGGCAATTGCCGTACCGCGCGGCTATCAAGTGGTCATCGTTATGCCCGAAGGTTTGCCCGCCGGACGAGTACGTCTGCTCCGGGCAGGGGGAGCCGATGTCATTCTAACCCCGACCCCGTACGGAATGCGGGGAGCCAATGCTCGCGCCGATGCCATTAGCCGTGACATCCCTAACGCAGTACGTCTGAATCCCTTTAACAACCCCTCTGCCGTTCGTGCCCACCATACCACTGCCGAAGAACTATGGAATACCATGGAAGGTAATCTGGCGGGGGTTATTGTTCCGGTGGCAACAGGCGCGATGGTATCGGGAATCGGACAACGATTGAAAGCATTAAGTAATGGTGCCGTTGCTGTTATCGCGGTTCAACCCGCAAGTTCACCCGTGTTGACCGGGGGAGCCTCCGGCTCTCACCGTCTGCTGGGCATGGGTGCCCCGTTTATCCCCCAAAATTTTGATGCCCCGGTTGTGGATGAGATTGTCAGTATCAGTGACAATGAATGCCACGACACGCTTATTCGGCTTTACCGCACCGAAGGGATCACCACCGGACCCGCGGGGGGAGCGGCACTTGCTGCCGCCTTCCATCTTGCCAATCGTCTACGCTTCTCCGGAAAAAAGATTGTGACAATCTTTCCCGATTCGATGGAACGTTACGCCGAACTGCGCTTCTGGGAAACCTTCACCTTTGTCATGCCCACCCTTTTAGAAGAGTAAAGATAATGCGGCAAGCAAAATAAAAAAGGTGAGCGAAGAACGCTCACCTTTTTTTATATCGAACCGATTAGGATTGGGTGCGCCGTCGGAACAGCACCAAGCCTGTTAATGCCAACGCTCCTACGGCAACCGCCACCACAGGCACATCGTAGGAACTGGTCGCGGCAAGGGTGCTGACCTCTACAGCCGTGGGCGGGGTCAGATTGGTGGGGCGTAGAATAAATAAGCCCTGTTCAATCCCACTCACAATCACGTTCCCACTATCAAAGTAGGGATAGACATTCCAGGCGGCACTAAAACAACCGGCATCATCGGTGGGGTAAATATCGAAGAAGCCGATTTCGGTCAGGTTGGTGTTGGCGATGTCGCTGGCATCCAGGACGCGCAACCCCTCCCGATAATTCGCCTGAAAGACATACTGGTCTTTGGTGTATTGGTTGTGGTCAATCGCGGTTCCGCCCGGATGGAGGTACTCGCGGGTCATCACCGGGTTGTCCAAATCCCGCATATCCCAGATATAGGTATTGGTCTGTTGCCCACCCGAATTATCCAATTCATCATCCAACACCATGTATTGGTTGTCGGGGGTCAGCCAGCTCTGGTGGATGTAGGCAGGGTT
>CBKYSX010000811.1:0-2530 GCA_966690745.1 uncultured Ardenticatenales bacterium | reverse complement strand
TTTGTAGCGCATTTCGCTATAGACATCCCCATCCTGCTCCAACGTCAGGGACGTACTGCCCAGATGGTCGATCACCAAGTAGAATAGCGTCCCATTGGTATCCTTCCCAAATGTCATATAACTTTGGTTATGCGCTCTGAAGGCGAAAGTACCTTTTGTTCAATAATCTCTATTAGCTGTGGTGAATATGCTCTTGCGGGAAGAACTACACCATGTAAACCCGTTTCACCAAAATCTCGATGAAAAAAAGTGATTTTAGGTGCTAGCAATAATACTCCCTTTTTTCGAGGTAATTCTCTTATTCGTACTATAGCATCCCATTCAATCTTGATCTTCCAAAAAATGTTGACAGAGATATAGAGTCCATCACCAGTAAGCCAAACATCGGGATATACATTTACTAAATCTGACCATGCTTTTAGAGGAATTAGCGATATCATAAGTACTAAAAGGAAATTTATAAGAGATTCAATCAGTGAACCCGAACTAAAAAAGCCAGAGAATGCCAACATCATCAAGAAAAAAACAAGAATGAAAGCACTTATAGAGATAAAAATTCTTAACTTCTTCTGTGGAGAGGGATAATATGTCATAATTACTGCTCTTGATTATCGGAAGCCGAATTTACTGATTTTTTGCGGAGCAAATATTCACTACCTATAGTAACCAACAGCGAAAATCCAATTAACACAAGGGTCATCCCATCTACATTTCCATCCCATAAATAAGTGATTCCCCATGACCAAGCTATCCCTAATAACACTCCTCCTAAGATTGGGTTTCGCTCAAGGTGTCTAAGCATCCTTTATATCTCCTTATGAGGTGGTAGAGATAAATTTAACTGTCTGAATTCCGAGTTTTGGGCTAGGGTAGGGAGTGGATTCGACGGTTGGTTCGCCCAGAATAGAGGACGAGTAAAGAACGTTCCATTCCATTGCGCCCGGAAATTATGGTAGTATAAAGATACCTGAAGTATCTGATTTAATAAAGGATCATCATGGCAGATTCCAGAATTGAAAACATGGCACGGTTGCTCGTGCAATACTGTGTTGAACTCCAGCCGGGGCAAACGGTTGCCTTGCAGGGCACCGCCTTGGCACTTCCCCTTCTGCGCGAAGTCTATCGGGAGGCATTGCGGGCGGGGGCACACCCCATGCTGGAAATTCAAGATGCCGAGATCGAAGACATCTTGTTGAAGGAAGGCAACGACGCGCAATTAACCTTCATCCAAGAGCCGGAACGATACCGTGCCGAAAAGTTTGATGCCCGTATCTACGCTATTTCCCCCGTCAACAGCCGCTATTTGAGCGGGGTGAACCGGGAAAAACAGGCACTGCGCCGCCGCGCTTATACTCCTCTGCGCGAGGCGTTTTTTCAACGCACCGCCGCCGGAACCTTTCGCTGGGTTACAACCGCTTTCCCCACCCCCGCCGCCGCGCAGGATGCCGATATGTCCCTGCGTGATTACGAAAATTTTGTCTATGGCGCGATGAAATTGGACAGTGCCGACCCGGTGGCGGAATGGCTGGAACTCTACAAACGCCAGCAAAAGATTTGTGATTGGCTTGGCGATAAAAAGACACTCACGGTCAAAGGGGCGAATGTGGATATGACCCTTTCGATTGCGGGGCGCACCTTCATCAATGATGAGGGCAAATTCAATATGCCGGGGGGCGAAATATTCACCGGACCGGTCGAAGATAGCGTCAACGGCTGGGTGCGCTTCAGTTATCCCGCTATTTATGGGGGGAACGAAGTCAACGAAGTGGAATTGACCTTTGAGCAGGGCAAGGTGGTAAAAGCCACCGCCACCAAAGGGGAAGAATATTTACAGGCAGTGTTGGAAACTGATACGGGCGCACGGTATCTGGGTGAATGGGCAATCGGCACGAACGATGCGATTCAACGCTTCAGCCGCAATATGCTCTTTGATGAAAAAATCGGCGGCACGATTCACATGGCAATCGGTGCCTCTTATCCCGAATCGGGCGGGGTCAACCAATCTGCCGTCCACTGGGATATGCTCTGCGATATGCGCGATGGTGGCGAAATTGCCGCCGATGGCGAGGTGTTTTATCGCGGCGGTACGTTCCTGATTGACACGCTGTAAGCGTTGATACAAAAATGATAAAGAAAAAGCGCATCGCAAAAGGATGCGCTTTTTCTTTTATCCTATGCGTTCTCAAATACCTCGTCGGGGGGCGACCCTTCCCATTCGGCGGGAACCACAACCTTCAGAGTACGGAGAATTGTGGGGGCAGTATCCAACAATGAAATCCCCCGTTCAATCGTATGTCCGGCACGAATACCCTTGCCCCCGATGGTCCAAAAAATCGTCATGTCTTCGGGCATCTCCGTGCCATGCGTCCGCTCATGCCCGCCGTGGTCGCTCTGGATAATCACCGTCCGCTCCGCCCCGATTGCCTCTAACACCTTCCCCATCAAGCCATCTACCACCTTCGCCTGCTGTAAGTATTGTTCGCTCATCCAGCCGAAAAAATGTCCGGATAGGTCAATCGTGCCGAAATAG
>CBKYSX010000810.1:0-2544 GCA_966690745.1 uncultured Ardenticatenales bacterium | reverse complement strand
ATCAAATAAATCGGTTGGTCATAGGGTAATAACCACCCTCCCCATTCCGCCAGCGAACTTAAGGGAATATTGATTGTGCCGCGCAAATGCGCTTCCGCGAATTGCGACGCGGGGCGTGTATCCACCACCATCGCGCCTTCTTGTGTTACCTGTAGTAAAGCCTCTACATCCAATACCGCAGGAGGGGCTACATCTGCCAGCAATCGTGCCCCCTCTCGATTCACCCGTTTCATCGTGGCAAAATAGGTGGGGGGTTCAGGTTGTCCTTCCAGCAATTGTTCAACAAACCGCCCTTCATCCTGCTCCCGTAAGAAGGGGTTGGCAATTTTCTCATAGCCCACCGTACTGCTTGGAACTGCTCCTAACCCTTTGCCGCAGGCACTCCCCGCCCCGTGCCCCGGTAGCACCTGAAGATAATCCGGCAAGGTACGGAAGCGTTGTACAGAGGCATACATCTGTTTCGCCCCTTTGACAGCACTATTGGCTTCCCCGACCGCTTTTTCCAACAAATCGGGTCGCCCCACCGACCCCACAAACACAAAATCCCCCGTAAACATCCCAATCGGTTCAGGGGTCGCAGGCGTATCGGTCAACAAATATGAAACGTGTTCGGGGGTATGCCCGGGGGTATGAAGCACATCAAAGCGCAAATTGCCAATCATAAAATGGTGACCATCCCGCAATAAGCGATGGGGATAACGATCCACATAATGATATTTCCAGGGTTCTTCGGCACAATCGGAGAGATAGAGTGTTGCGCCCCGTTCTGCTAATTCCCGCGCCCCCGACACAAAATCGGCATGAATATGGGTTTCCGCCGCCCCCACAATTTTTAACCCGTTCCGTTTGGCTTCCTGAAGATAGGGCGATATATCGCGGGCAGGGTCAATCACAAGTGCCTCTCCGCTTGCCTGACAGGCAACAAGATAAGAGGCTTGGGCTAGGGCAGAATCGTAGAAATATTTGAGGAGCATGGCGGCGCACCGGGAACGCGCCAACGCAAAGCAGGGTGAGCCGTCATCAAGAACTTCGCGTCAGTGCGGAATGGCTATGGAACAGTATCCTTATTGTAGATGAGTTAGGGGTAGGGAGCAACCGAACCGCGAAGCAACTTCACCCCACAACAAAAAGACCTGATTTCATTTGGGTGAAACCAGGCGTGGCAACTCTCCTACTCCCATTACCCCTTTATACCGATACCGGCGCGTGCATAAAATTGTATCCGAAACCCTTCAACGCCGGAGGCAAAAACTGTAAATACATCCACAGCAACGTTGCGGATACCTGGGCTTGTTCAGGGGTCGGCTTTTGGGCAGGCGGGGTCGCGTAATCTATGTAGATATTGACCCAGCCAAACTTAAGATAGATGGTGGTAAGCAGTTGACGGTAAAACTCCAGCGAGGTAATTCGCCGCACCACCACAGTGCAATTCCGCCCGATACGCTCTGCTGTTTGGCGGAATTGTTCCGCCGCTTCTTGTAAGGCAGGATGGCATATCAAGAGCAAGTCATACCCTTTGGTTGCCAGTCGGTTGGCAATTTTCAGGGCATCAGGGTTATCGCCGCAATTAAGTAGTGCCACCTGCGATAGGGATGATTCTGAAACGAAAGTCTGCATTGAAGACTCCAAAATGGTTGCAACTATTGACTTCCTATAATGTAACCCCAAACCAGGGTTGGAATCAAGCCCAAAAACCCTGGTTTGGATACATAAAAGGTTATAAAAGTCAGCCGTAGTGTTTACCTTTGAGGGGTTCCAAGAGGGTATGAGATTCATATACCCTTATCTTGTATCCGTTGTCTATAGTCATTGTGACCATGTGGGGGCTATACTATGGTCAGTGATGCACACCATCACCGAAACCATAATGACAATACCATTCAAGGAGGAATACCCGTATGAATAGCGATGTTGTTGAAGGCAAATGGAAACAATTGAAAGGGAAAGCCCAACAAGCGTGGGGCGACCTGACCGATGACGATTGGGATCAAATTGACGGCAAGCGCGAAGAGTTTGTTGGTAAAGTTCAGGAACGGTACGGTTGGGAACGTGACCGCGCCGAACAGGAAGCCGACCGCTTTGCCCGTGAGAACGACTGGACCTGGTAAGAAAACCGAACCAAAGGCAGGGGTAAAACCCCTGCCTTTGTTATTGTACTAGTCTGCACGTCCTATCGTCACACGACAGATATACTTGCGAAAAAAGTATTCCAATAATCTCGACCTCACGCCATTCACCTCGTATAATGGCAAGTAGAAATGATGAATACAAAGAGGATACATTGTATCCCAAAAGCAAGAAGGACGTGGTGCATGAACGTCAGCTTACGAACGCCGATACGAATTCTGGTAGCCGATAAATCGCAAGTGGTTTGTGATTCGATGCGCGGGATGTTGGACCGCGAGGATGATATTCAAGTGGTAGGATGCGCCGTGACCGGCGAGAACATCACTCCCTTATTAGACGAAGCCACTGTCGTGTTAATTCATTCCGCCATGGGAATGGAAAATGCCATTGCCTTGACCGAGGAAATTGTGACGACAC
>CBKYSX010000809.1:0-2551 GCA_966690745.1 uncultured Ardenticatenales bacterium | reverse complement strand
GGGACAAGGATGCGGTTGGGGTCGGCGTACAGCTCATAGGCTTCCACAATTTCCTCAGCAGTGATAATCACGTTTTTGGCGGCGAGGGCGGCTTCCTTGGTAACGCCCCAATTGCCCCATAGAATTGCCCCCCCATCAGCCGCGGCTTGTTGCACATGGATAATCGCTACATCGGGATTCAAAGCGCGTACCAGTAATAACGGTTCCCCCCGTTCGTTGAGCGGATTAATCCTTTCAATCAAGTCGGTATTGGTACTGGATAATTCCGACCCCATTGCGGTATGTGTAGGAATGAAGGGTGCGCCCAAACTTCCGGCAGTAAGTGCAAGTGCTAGGGTAAAATTGGAGTGGTCGCGGACTTCAATCGGATGTGGATAATTTTTCTCTACTGCCCGCCGAAAAGCAAAACCGCTCCCTACGCTGACATTCCCTACCCATGCGGCAATCACCGTTTTAACACACCCTGCTCCAATCAATTGATCAAATAACATATCGGAAATCGGACCGATTACGGTCAAATCCCGTTTGCGCTGGCGAATTAACTCATGTCCGGCGGCAAAGGGAATTGCCGCCTCCAACGCCAAGCCCATGGTGACAGAGGCACCATCGGGGACAAAATTGTTTATTGCTTCAGAAAGGGAGATTAGTTTATTGGGCATTGCGTATTGCGTATCCATTGCCAGAAGCACAAGTTGCTGTAAGTGCTATGAGCAACGGAGTACAAACCGTTTCCAGAAAACGCAGAGATTTTCCGTAATTTCATGCACCACGTATCACGCACCACGTAACTACTTGGTGGGTCGCAGTCGCTTAAGAATCAAATTGCCAATCAAAGTGGCTTCTTCGACTCGTAAGAGAACCACGAGGATTCCGTAGACCACTCCGCCAACGGCGGCGGGAATGGCGACGGATAGTAAGGTTCCCACAACTCCCGGCACTAATTGAGCGGTGAAGGGGACAAGTAAAGTAACGACAAACCCCATGCCCAGACTGGCGATAAGGATTCGTATTAAACTTGCGCCCATGCCTTCTATCACATTTCCCAGCCATCGTTGAATCAATACGAGCATAATGAGCGCATGGGCAAAATGTTGTACCGAATTGGCAAAAACCAGTCCCTGCATTTGGAACGGTTGTACCAGAGGTAAAGCCACTACGAGATAAATACCAACGGCAACCATCCCCACCACCGCCGGAACCCATGTGTTCTGCCGCGAATAGAAGGCGATAATCAATACCTGATCAATGGCGGCAAAGGTCATACCAATCAGATAGACTTGCAGGGCACTGGCAGTCCAATAGGTGTCATAAGGAACAAACTCGCCCCGTTCAAAGAGAAGACGCACAATCGGCTGAGCAAGGATAAATAATCCGATGGTAGCGGGAACCATCAGTACCAACACCATCCGCAACCCCAATTTCAACATTTCCCGAAAACCATCCCAATCGGCAACCGCCGAGAGGCGGGATAGATTTGGAAGCACCGCTAGCGAAATGGTTGCCGCAACAATTCCCAACGGAAATTGAATCAGGGTTGTTGCGTTTCTCATCCAGGGAATGGTTTGCTCGGCGGCGGTCGAACTGGCAAGGTTGCGATCTATCACAATGCCGATATTGGAAATAACAAAGGAGAGGGCGACCGGAATATACAGTTTTGTGATTCGGCGTAGCCCGTCATCCTCCCAAAACCTTCCGAATTGCCACTTTAAGGGTAAACCCCATAAGTCGGGGAGCAAGAGGGCGATATGAAGCACACTGCCCAAAACCATTCCCAATGCCAGACCAATAATTTGGGTTTCGCCTGGAAAGCCGCGACTTAAAAGCAATGCGCCGACGATGATACCGATATTGAAAACAGCGGCAGTGAATGAAACAAAGGTAAAGCGTTTAAGGGCGTATAGTAGCCCTGTAAAGACCCCACTTAGCCCTAAAAAGAACATGGAGGGGGCAATAAATCGTAGCAAGATGACCGTATTGGCTTGCAATTCGGGTTTATCTCCGTCTACAAGCAACGGCACGATTTGCGGGGCAAAGACTATTACCAACAGCGTAAAGCCAACCAACACAATTGCTACTAACGACAGCATCAACCCTGATAACTGCCAGAGCGACCGATTGTTATCGTTGCGGGTGGCGTATTCGCTAAAGACCGGCACCAACGCCGATGAAAGCAAACCTCCCACTAAAAAATCATAAATAGCGGTGGGAATGGTCGCGGCGAGGATATAAGCCGCTGTGAGTGACCCCGTACCGAACTGTGCGGTAATCACCATCTCGCGTACCAATCCGAGGACGCGGCTCGCCATTCCACCGATACCTATTAGTCCGGCGGCACGCGCCAAGCCCCGGCGCGAGGTGTTTGCTTCTGCCATAAAGGAAGTGCATAGTGCATAAACGACCAACGACTCCGGCTTTCTGCACTCTGCCTTATGTAATTTTCTTATTGAGGTTACGGGTTCGAGTCTGCTCCGCCCTGTTGGATAATCCGTTCAATGATTGAGGTGGTGGAGCGTCCTTCAACAAAGGGTAAGAATTCAGCCTGTGCGCCTAC
>CBKYSX010000808.1:0-2554 GCA_966690745.1 uncultured Ardenticatenales bacterium | reverse complement strand
GCAGGAGGCAGAAGCGGCGGGGTATCTTGCTCTGGATGATGGTAATACTGTGGCGGTGGCGGAACTGGAGCGTGTCGCGCCGAAGCTGAAAGTGATCGGGGATGTGTCCTGTGACCCCGGCGGCGCGATTGAATTTAGCAACCAGACCTTCCCGGACGCGCCTGTTTATACCTATATTCCCGCGTTGGATGATGATTGGTCGCTGGAATGGGATGACGGACCGCAACAGGAAAAATTATTTGCGAGGAGCTGCCGTATGGGGTTCGATGAGCGCGGTCCTACCGTGATGGCAGTGACCAATCTGCCCTGCGAGTTCCCGAAGGATGCCTCGGAAGTCTTTAGCGGGATGTTGATGCCATATGTGATGGGGATTGCGGATTTGGGACGCAGGACGCAGGACGCAGGACGCAAGAACGGCCCGCTCCTCACAGAGGAGAAGGAAAATAGCATTACAACCCCCCCAACGTGGACGCAAAGTGAGATTCCGACGACCCTTCCGGTGCGGCGGGCAACGATGGTGTATCAGGGGCAATTGACCCCCGATTATCACTATTTGGAGGAGAAGTTGACCAAAGAAGTGTTGGTGTTGGGCGCGGGGCAGGTTAGTCCGGCGTTGTTACGCCATCTGAAAGCCTGTGGCTATAACATCACGATTACGGATGTCAATCCGGCGGCGGCAGAGGCGCGGGTGGCGGTGTTGGGCACGGGCAAAGTCGTACCCCTGCAAATTCACGCTGATACGTCCCCCGAAGCGTTGCTGGCGGCATTCCGCAAAGCGGATTGTGTTGTCAGTATTTTACCCCCGCCGTTACACCCGGTTGCGGCGCGGGCGGCAATCCATGCGCGGGTGCCGTTGGTCACAGCAAGTTATGTTTCCCCCGAAATGGCGGCATTGGACGGCGAGGCGAAGGCGGCTGGCGTTCCGATTCTGAACGAAATGGGATTAGACCCCGGCATTGACCATATGTCGGCGGTGGAAATGCTCCGCGCCATTCACGCCGAAGGGGGCGAGATTGAAGCCTTTAGCTCCTATTGTGGGGGTCTGCCCGCCCCCGTGGCGGCGGATAATCCTCTACGCTATAAATTTTCATGGTCGCCTGCCGGGGTGGTAAATGCCACCACTAACCCTGCCACCTATTTGGAGAACGGGGAGACCATTACCGTTCCGGCAGAGGCATTGTTTGCGAACCCAAAACCTTTGACGGTGGCGGGCTGGGACGAGCCGTTTGAAACCTACCCGAACCGCAATTCGATGCCCTATATCGAACGATACGGGATTCCCGAAGCGCAGAGTTTTATTCGCGGGACGATTCGTTATGCGGGATGGGGTGCATTGTTCAATGCGCTACGCGATATGGGATGGCTCTCCCAAAGTGGCATCCCTTCGTTTGATGCCCCCGCTGATTTGCAGGATGCGATTGAATGGATTGTGGCGGGGCAGGAATTGCGGGAAGGGGAAAGCCCGATACAGGCACTGACCCGCTTTTTGATGGCAAAGCCTGAATTGCAATACCAACCGGGCGAACAGGATATGGTAGTGATGCAACATAAGGTTATTGCCTGTTTCCCCGACGGACGACGTGAAACCCGCACCGCAACCCTGACGCTCTACGGGGAACCTGCAACGACCAGTGCCATGTCGCTGACCACCGGTGGCACGATTGGCATCGGCGCGGAAGCCATATTAGAAGGGGTTGTCAGCGGAGCAGGGGTAGTCATCCCGCTTGACCCTGCCCTTTGCCATTTTGCCTTGGAACGGTTGGAGGGGTGGGGTGTGACGTTTGTGGAAGATAAAGCATAGAGTATGAAGATGAAAGCGGTGAGGATAGCCTCCTCACCGCTTTTTTTATTCACAAGCAATCAGACGTAAATCACCTGTATCGGTAATCTCCAGACTAAAGGCTTCACCCACCCACCATTGAGGGTGCTCTTCCGGAGTACTGTCCGAATAATTTAACTCCCCGCCAAGGTGGTCAGCAAGTTCTTCAAAAAGCGCGATACGCTCAGGGGTTGCCTCAGACGGGTCCATGCCAAAGGTGAGGGAATTCCACATAGGGGAGCGACGAAGGTTAAGATACCCTATGTCTAAGGTAGTGCCATTAGGGAATGTTACTGTTGAGAAGTCTGTTCCCAAGTTGAGATCGGCATAGGAGAAACTCAATTGATTTTCTTCATTCAAGCCGCCATAGAGCAAGGAATTACCCCCGTTGAGCAGATAACCAACGGCACGAACGAGGGTTGATTCAAGTGCTTCTTCTGCGGGGGATTCTCCATCACACCAAACAGGGTGAGCGGGTGGCATTGCTCCGTAGTAGCTATCCATATAGCGAAATTCCTGCTCAATCGGCGCAAGATAGCCAAGATGTAAAACCGTATCAGGGTCGTTTACCACCAGAGTGCGCGTTTCCGGCAAGTTTAGTGTATCGGTAATGAGATGATTAAGTGCCTCGGAAGTCAATTCCCATTGGAGCATTTGGTTTTCCCCGATGGACATAGGAGTTGTCACCTGATAGCGAATAGTTCCCCCCTCATAATCAGTTGAGCCGTATAGTGT
>CBKYSX010000807.1:0-2556 GCA_966690745.1 uncultured Ardenticatenales bacterium | reverse complement strand
CGGTTGTCGCGTTTCAAGTGGCATCAACCACGTTTGGCGTTGGTCGCCCTCTCCGGTGCGATAAACAAAATAGTAGCCGTTGGGCGACCATGCCCAACCATAAGGCGAAACATTCTCAGCCAATAGTCCCCATTCGCTACCATCGCCGCGGAACGTGTAAAAATTCGCACGTTCCGCATAATCACAACTCCCTGAACAATCCAAAACCAACCCCATATAATCATGTAAACTCAAGTCGGCATTTTGCACCGCAGACAAAAACAGCCGATTAGACTCGCCTCCCTGCGCCGCCGCCCCGCGCCCGTTCCACACCGCCACTCCAATCATGCCGATAAACCAACCTGCTACTATCACACGACTGAGCCATTGCCCCATAAGTGTATTCCTTGGAATTAAGGGAAACGTAGACGTAACACGTTTCGCATTTCCCCTGTACATCAAGTCGCTCACATGATAATAGCATTAAAATCTGCATAGAGAAACAGATGTATCCACCACCTTCTTCTAAGAATTTCATCGCTACTATCTTCTGTAGCATTCCTACCATTGCTTTTTTGCCACTGACCTTGCTCTATGCTGAAATAGTGAAAATTTCTACCTCCATTCCGTTACCCAGGATTCCTTTAATGAATCTCCGATTCCGTTTCCTAATCATTTTTATTGTGTTGGTAACTTCTACCGTTTTCTATGCAGCCGCCCGTCCTCTCGACTTCATTGATGTAACCACCATCGCTGATGTCACCGCCAACGACGGGCTTTGCTCCCTCCGCGAAGCGGTACAATCCGCCAACACTGACAGCCCAAGTGGTTCGATGGCGGGCGAATGCTCCGCCGGGTCGGGGGCAGATACCATCTCCCTGCCAACAGGAACATATCTGTTAGAAGGCAACGGTTTTGAAGACAACAATCAATACGGCGATTTGGATATTGATACCCCGATAACGATTCATGCAACCGGAAGTGTTACCCTTACCACTTGTGCATACTGTCCCGTTCCCTCCGGCATGGATCGTGTTTTTCACATTCATAGTGAAGGGACCTTAGATCTTTCCAATGTCACGCTTGCCGATAGTGGACCACCGGGCGGCATTGAATACCCTAACGAGCCAACCGTCCCGCCCGGCGAATGGGGCGGTGCCATTTTAGCAATGGGCGAGTTCCTGACCCTCACCAATGTTATTTTTGACAATAACCATGCGGGAACAGGCAATCATTCCAACGGCGCACCACAGGGAGGACCACCAACGAATGGCGGGAATGGTGGAGCAGTGGCGGTTACCGATGGCGTATTGTTTATTTCGCAATCAACCTTTATGCGAAACCATGCCGGAAATGGAGGTCAGGAAAGCAACTCTATGGCGGCGGGTGGAGATGGCGGTGCGTTGTATGTGGAATCGGGTGTCTCTGCTCGTATCTTTCACACGCTTATTAGGGACAATCACGCCGGAAACAGCCCGATTGCAGAACGAGGCAGTGGCGAACCGGGCGGAAACGGAGGCGGCATCGCTAGCAACGGATATGTTCGGGTAAATAACAGTGCTATTGTCAATAACCAGTCGGGTCAGGGATATCGCACCGGTAATGGCGGAGGTATCTTTGTGGATGGTGCCGCTTTGGAATTACTCTCAAGCACGGTATCAGGCAATCTTACAGGAGACTCCACGATCTATTTTAACGGAAGTGGGGGCGGTATTTTTGTGGATGCAGGAGAGATTCTTGATATAACCCACAGTACCATTGTCGCAAATACCGTGCCAACCACCGGACTAGAAGGGGAAGGCGGAGGCATGACCATTGTGAAATCCGCATATGTATCAATTCGCAACAGTATTCTTGCCGATAACCAGAGCAATAATCCTACAAGCGGCATAGAGTGTAGTGGCTCACTGTCCTTCGTCACCTACCTTTTACTTGAAAATGCAGCCGGATGCAACGTAAGCGGTGGAACAGGAAATATCATCGGGCAAGACCCCCAACTTCTTCCCCTTGCTGATAATGGCGGCGATACTCCAACCCATGCCCTCTCTCCGGAAAGTCCGGCGATAGATGCAGGAAACTGTCTCATGGCCACTACCGACCAACGCGGGTTCCTCCGTCCGTGGGATGTTCCCACCCGCCCCAACGTTGCCGACGGATGCGACATGGGGGCGTTTGAAGCCGATTCGCTACCACCTACCCCAACCCCCACCAATACGCCTACCTTTACAAATACGCCTACCGCAACCAATACCCCAACCGTAACCAACACACCTACGAACACACCTACTACGACCCCCGTTCCGCCCACAGCGACCGCTACGCCAACTGTTTCCCCTACCGTGATACCCACCCATACCTACACACCTACCCCCACAGAAGAGGAACGGTTGTATCTCCCCCTGATTCAGCAGGATGAATAACAAAACAAGGGCAAGCTTACAGGCTTGCCCCTGTTCCGGTTTGCACTGCCCTTACCGCCGCGTTGGTATGGTCACTTCCTCCGCCCCGTAAATCAAGTGCAAGTACAGCGCGTTGCTCTGTGGGGGTGGCACTGTTGTCGTTACGGTCGGGGTCATG
>CBKYSX010000806.1:0-2559 GCA_966690745.1 uncultured Ardenticatenales bacterium | reverse complement strand
AGACGAAAAAGATGGCGCGTAACAAAATGATGTACCGACGACAAAGATTCTGCGTGTTCTGCGCGGATAAGGTGGGTCAGGTGGAATACAAAACCACTGACAAGCTCAAACCGTTGATGAGCGAACGGGGTAAAATTATTCCCCGCCGCAAAACGGGAACCTGCTCCAAACACCAACGCCACCTTGCTACCGCCGTCAAACGCGCCCGCCATCTGGCTCTTCTGCCCTACGAAATCCAATAAGGTGAATTTGCCCGCGTTACGGAACCCCATCAGGGCTACCACGCGGGCAAATTTTCATAGTATCTGATATGGCAAAACAACCGGAAACTCCGAAGTCTCCACAACCCCCATTATTGAACCGCAAACACCAGACGCGGGCGCAACGGGAAGCCGAAACGCGCCAAAAGGTGGTTATTGGTACGGCAGTGATTGCCGTGCTGGCAGTGATTATTCTGATTGTCGGGGCGGCATATAGTGTCTTCGTTGAGCCGAATCAAACGATGGCGACGGTCAACGGCACCACGATTACGCAGGAACAGTTATTCCGCCGCATTAATTACGAACGCTTCCGCATTTACAAGCTGGAACAAAGCGTTCGTACCCAGAGCGAAGAATTGTTGGCAGACCCTGCTTCGGCACAATTTTTTGCCCAATATGTTCTGCAACAACAGCAACAAATTCTTTCCCAATACGAAAACTTAGATTTCACCGTATTGGAAACGATGATTGAAGAACGCTTAATCGAAGCGGCGGCAACGGAACGGGGCATTACCGTGACCGATGAAGAGGTGAATACCGAAATTCGCCGCCAGATGGCACAGTTGCAAACCGATCAAGCGATTATTCAGGAAGATTTGGATGCCACCGCAACAGGGGTTGCCAATGCAACCGCAACAGCGGCGGCATTTACGCCTACCCCGGAAGCGACGGCAACCACGATTGTAACCGATACCGAGATTGTGACGGGCACGGAAATCGTGACCGGCACAGAAACCGTTACGGATACGGAAATTGTGACGGGGACAGAAGCCACCACCGACACCACGGCGGCGGCTGCCCCGACTGCCCAACCTACGCCGACTTTTGCGCCGACCACCACGCCCAACGTTTTCACGGAAGACAAGTTCCAACCGGTCTATAGTGCGTTTGTCAGCGAAATGCAACAGCGTACCGGTTTTACCGAAGCCGATTTCCGTGCCGTTGTTCGTGCCCAACTCTTCCGCCAGAAATTGGAAGAAGAGGTTCGTGACGCGGTGGATGTCAGCGAGGTTGTGACCACGCAGGAACAAATTAACGCCGCGCACATTCTGGTGGCGACACAAGAAGAAGCGCAAGCGGCACTGGCACGGATTCGCGCCGGGGAAGATTTTGCCGCCGTTGCCGCCGAAGTCAGCACCGATACCTCTAATAATCAAAACGGGGGCGATTTGGGCTGGTTCGGAAGCGGCACGATGGTCGCCGAATTTGAAACTGCCGCCTTTGCCCTGACCGAAGTCGGGCAAGTGAGCGAACCCGTTCAGACCCAATTTGGCTGGCACATTATCAAATTGCTGGCGGGTCCGGAACAACGCCCGATTACCGATACCGAAGTGGAGCAGGCGCAGGAAACCGCACGGGCTGAAGCGTGGACGACCTATTTGCAAGAATTGAAGTCCGCCGCCGCCGTAGACCGTCTGTGGGATGGGGATGCACCGTCTGACCCCGGCTTCCGCCGCGAGATGATTCGCCCCTACCCGACCCCGGTTCCGGCTCCGACCCAACCCCCCGTCACGCCTACCGTTGGCATCCCTGTGCCGACTGAAGGTACCGAACCGACCCCGACGACGGGTTCGTAAACGGCTTTTAGGATAAAAAACGGCTCCATCATGGAGCCGTTTTTTTGTTGTTTTATTGCTTTGTAAAACCCATTCACCGCCCTAAAGGGACGGGGCTATAGACATGTGCTTGTTGAATAGCTCTTTAGCATGGCCACTTATGGACATTAAGAACTAAATCATGTAATGCTGTAGGGGCGGTGACTTGTGCCCGCCCACCTCTGATGGGAAATGGCGGGCGACCACAAGGGTATGCCCCTACAGACACCCTTACGCGCTTATTTTCTTAACTTCCAGTACTGCCTTTTACTCTTCACTGACTCTTCACTGACCACTCTTCACTTCTTACGTTCCTGCCCGCCGCACTTCATAGACATTGGGCAGGCGGGCAATCCGCGCCAGAATGCGGGCGAGTTGCGCCGCGTCTTTCACTTCTAATTGGGCAGTAACCACCGCAGAATTGCTGGTTTTATCGGTGGTGGCGGTGACGGTTCCCAGATTGACCTTCTCATTGGAGACCACTTCGGTGATGTCGTGGAGCAAGCCGTCACGGTCAAATGCCAGCACTTTGATGGGAACGGTAAAGACTTCATTGGTATCCGCACGGTTGCCCCACGACACTTCGACCATCCGTTCCGGGTTGCCTTTAATCATCTGCGGGCAATCGCGGCGATGGACCGTAATCCCTTTACCCACCGTGACATAGCCAATCGTATCGTCGCCTAATACAGGGTTACAACAAC
>CBKYSX010000805.1:0-2559 GCA_966690745.1 uncultured Ardenticatenales bacterium | reverse complement strand
TCCATCCTCCTATTTTACAACCTTTTCTCCCTTCTTAGTTCATAACACCCTCTAGATGAATTAGGCAACTTCCGTCCGTGCCTTTATGCAATATGCACTACGCACTATGCAATTGCACGTTAGTATTCCAACCCCACCCCGAGTTGCTTCGCCTGTGCTACCCAATCTGCCACCGTATCCGCAGAGGGGCGACTGACCGCAGGAGCATCATCCATCAGCGATACCAGTTTTTCATGGAGATTATCAGGATTGCGTGTTGCTAATTCTTTTACCGTGTCCACGCCTGCCATCTCCAAAAGATCCGCATAGACCCGCCCGATGCCCTTTACGCGGGCAAGGTCAGCGCGGTTGGCAAGGTTTAGCACTTCAGCCGTGCTGATGCCAAGTTTTTGGGAGAGCGCAGTACGGTCTGACGGGGTTTTTGCCATCGCCAACAGTTGGTCGCTGTCATTAACCCCGTGTGCCTTCAATGCGTCGGCAACCTGTTCGGCAATTCCACGAATCTCATTCACTTTAATGGTCATGTCGGCTCCTTTCTTGTGGTAGTGAGTGGTACAAAAAATGTAGGGAACCCATTGGTAAAGCCGGACGAATAAAAAAAGTACGGACGAGTGGAGTGTCCGTACTTTTTTACATATTATCCTTGCGCGTTTTTTGCATCCACCATGTATTTACGGAGGGTGGAGAGCAAAAACAGTCCGGCAACCGACAAACCGAGGGCTAGAATCAGCCATATTATCGGATTTTTCATACCATCACCCCTTTCGGATGGGACGATACGTCCTTTTGCGTGTCTGTTCTCTTTATGCCCTAAAAGAGTAGCACAAAGCCTTACCTTCTTATAATCGTAATCCGCGTTTCTCGTACTTTACGTGAAGACCGATGAGAAATATGGAGTGCGTTTACGGGTACTACGGGCGACCACAAGGGTACGCCCCTACAGTCCGTGTCGCAGGATTTATGGGTCTGTGCTTAATACTTCATTTCATCATAAGCGGGGTAATGGAAGTGAGAAAGAAACCGAGTTTTCCACGGCAGAAACTCGGTTTCGCCTCCTATTATCCTTACCTTCTTATTTGAGAGATGTAACATCTAAGAGGAAACGTAAATTTTCCCCTGTGGTGAACCTGTGAAGTGCCGGGCGACTGAGGAAAAACGCTACTGTTTAGCGGTCGGGTGAATGTGTACGTTCACTTCTGCGATTGCAGGAATCTTCTCCCGCAGGGCATCGTGAACCGAGTGAGCAACCGTATCTGCTTCGCCCAGATTCAGGTGCGGCGGCACATAAATAATCATATCTGCATGGAGTTCATGCCCCACCCAGCGCATCCGCACCCGTTCTACTTTTTCAACCTGTTCGACTTTACCGGCAATAGTTTCAAGTTGCCCTACCAATTGAGGGTCTACAGCATCCATCAAGCGGTACCAGACGCGTAGGGTGGCGTCACGGGTAATAAAGAGAACGGCAATCCCGATTAAAATTCCGATGATAGGGTCCAGTACGGGAAACCCCAATGCCGTGACTCCTGTTGCCAACAGCACCGCCAATGATGTCAACCCATCCACCCTTGCGTGAAGCCCATCAGCAATCATTGCCTCTGAATTAATTTTGCGCCCGGTACGAATCTGTAACCATGCTACCGCTTCATTGCCCACAAAGCCGATAATCGCGGCGATAGCGACATATAAAAGATTGGCAGGCACAGCAGGGTTAAGTAAGCGTTGGAACGATTCCCAGAAAATCACCGCCGCACTTACCCCAATCGAAATCACAATAAAAATACCGGCGACATCTTCCGCCCGTCCATAACCATAGGTAAAACGGCGCGTGGCGGCACGGCGACCCAGATAAAAAGCAATCAGCAGGGGAATTGAATTGAGCGTATCCCCCAGATTATGAATCGTATCCGCAAGCAGAGCCACACTGCCGCTAATCGCGACAACGCCCCATTGAAGCAAGGTGGTCATGCCCAGAATCGCCAACGCTTGCCAAACAGTCCGTATCCCTTCCTCATTAGTGTTGAATGCAGGATCGGCGTTTAGTGATGTGTGTTCATGTCCTTGCAAATGGAGTGCTTGCTTAACCCATCCCCAAAGCGTAGCGGGGGTTTCATGGCGATGATCGTGAGAAGTATCATGGTCATGCTCACCATGAGCATGACCATCGTCGTGGGTATGGTCATCATGCGGACGGGTCACGCTCATAAAGATACTGCCTCCACGCAAAAAGATGATAGAATTAAGTGTAGCATATTATTATCCGGAAGGGTCGGAACGGTAGTAATCCCGCCCGCTAGTTCCGCGTTGCTCCACTAGCGGCTACCAGTAAGCTAACGACTTTACGGCGAAAAGTCATGGTTGTTGAGCTGATCGGTAGCCGCTCGTTCCGTTGCATTGAACTAGCGGGTGGGGAGATTCACGTATCTTGACACTCCAATAGACCAAACCTTATGGAACGATTTCTTCGCGAAAATCCGGGGGCGCGGTGGTCGCTATTTCTAATTTTGATTGCAGGTATCGCCCTTGAATGGGTGCTCATTGCCAATCAAAATGAGGTAA
>CBKYSX010000804.1:0-2563 GCA_966690745.1 uncultured Ardenticatenales bacterium | reverse complement strand
GAACAGCGGTGACAGTACAGGCAATGGTCTTTGGCAATCTGGGGTCGGATAGCGGTACGGGCGTTGCCTTTACGCGCAACCCCTCCACCGGAGAGCGCACACTCTACGGCGAATACCTGATTAACGCGCAGGGCGAAGATGTGGTGGCGGGCATCCGCACCCCGAAACCGATCAGCGAATTGGCGGCGGAATTGCCCGATGTCTTTGACCAGTTTGTCGAAATTACGAAGCGTCTGGAACGGCATTACCGCGATATGCAGGATATTGAATTCACCATTGAGCGGGGCAAATTGTGGATGTTGCAAACCCGCACCGGCAAACGAACGGGCGCGGCGGCGGTACGCATCGCCGTCGAAATGGTGCGTGAAGGGGTGATTGATGCTAATACCGCTGTCGGGCGCGTCAGCCCCGACCAACTCGACCAACTGCTCCACCCGATGGTAGACCCCTCTGCCGAAACAACCGTTTTGGCAACCGGCTTACCCGCCAGCCCCGGCGCGGCACAGGGCACCGTTGTGTTTAACCCCGACGAAGCCGAAGAATTGGCAAACGAGGGGGCAAAGGTGATTCTGGTGCGGCAGGAAACCAGCCCCGATGATTTTCACGGGATGGTTGCCGCGCAAGCCATTTTGACCGCACGCGGGGGGATGACATCCCACGCCGCTGTCGTGGCGCGGGGCATGGGCAAACCGTGTGTCGCAGGGGCGGAAAGCCTCTATGTGGATTATACCCAACAACAGTTCGGGGTGAACGGGACGGTAATTGCCAAAGGGGACTGGATTACGGTGGATGGCTCCACCGGGCGGGTGCTGTTGGGGCAAGTGCCAATGGTGCAACCGACATTGGGCGACGATTTCTACGAACTGATGGGCTGGGCAGATGGCTTGCGGCGGTTGCGCGTGCGTACCAATGCCGATACTCCCCACGATGCCGCCGTAGCGCGGGAATTTGGCGCGGAAGGCATCGGGTTGTGCCGCACCGAGCACATGTTCTTTGGCGAGGAACGGCTTGCCGCCATGCGCGAAATGATTCTGGCGGACGGGGTACGGGCGCGGGAAAAAGCCCTCGAAAAATTATTGCCCCTGCAACGGGACGATTTTACGGGCATTTTCCGCGCCATGGATGGCTTGCCCGTCACCATCCGCCTCTTAGACCCGCCCCTCCACGAATTTCTGCCAAACCTGCAAGAGTTGTTAGGGGAATTGGCAGAGTTAAAAATGGCTCTGCAACGGGCAAGCACGATTCAGGATATGGATCGTCTGTTGAATGTGATTGACGAGAAACGGCAATTGCTCCGTGAAGTGGAAAAATTGCACGAAGCCAACCCCATGCTGGGGCATCGCGGCTGTCGGTTGGGCTTGCTCTACCCCGAAGTGACCCGCATGCAAGTACGCGCCATCTTTGATGCCGCCTGTATTGTGCAAGGCGAAGGCAAACAGGTTCTACCCGAAATTATGGTCCCGTTGATTTCAACAGCGGAGGAATTGCGCCATCAGGCGGGGTTGGTTCACGATGTCGCCGCGCAAGTCATGGGCGAACATGGGATGAAGGTGGCATATCTGGTGGGTACGATGATTGAATTGCCCCGCGCCGCCCTTACCGCCGACAAAATCGCCGCCCACGCCGATTTCTTCTCCTACGGCACGAATGATTTAACCCAGACCACCTTTGGTATGAGCCGCGACGATTCGGGACGTTTCCTACCCCACTATGTCAGCGAAAAAGTCCTGCCCGATGACCCCTTCCAGGTGCTGGATCAGGATGGCGTGGGCTTGCTGGTGGCGATGGGCTGTGAAAAGGGTCGTGCCGTCAAACCCGACCTGAAATTAGGCATTTGCGGCGAACACGGCGGCGAACCCCACTCCATTGATTTCTGCCACCGCACCGGGTTGGATTACGTCAGTTGCTCCCCCTTCCGCGTCCCCATTGCGCGGCTGGCGGCGGCGCAGGCATCCTTAAAAACCCCGTCCTAGCTATTTATCGTTCTAAAACCACGATGGCTAATGAAAAGGATACCCCCATTTCATTAGCCATCGTACACACCGAAACCGGGTTTCTGCCGTTGAAAACCCGGTTTCTTTCTTATTTCCCTTCCCCTATTCATTTGGAACACAGCGATCCCTATTCCTAAAAAGAGTGCGTATTCCACCTTTACTACTTCTTCTTTCCCTTTGCCGTCGCCCGTTCCACATTCTCCCGCACTCGAAATTCCACCATCCTTCGCATCAACTCATAGGGCATCGGCGCATCCAACGGAAACTGCACCGACCCCTTGTTCCCTTTATACCCCGAAAGTTCCTCTGCAAAGGCGGCAATGCCCGTCGGGGTAGGATAAAAACCGATATGCTTTGGGAACGCCCCGAAATGTACCAGATTACCATGCAGGGTGAAGGTCGGAATCTGATAACTGATGGTTTCCTGCGCTTCTGGCGCAACCTCCCGAATCAGGGTTCTTATCTGTTCCAGAATCGCCTGCACCTCCGGCGGGAATCCTGCGATATAGTCCTCTATCGGCGTGGGTGTGGATGGGTCGGGGTTCATGGGGTGGTTAAATACCGATCTA
>CBKYSX010000803.1:0-2564 GCA_966690745.1 uncultured Ardenticatenales bacterium | reverse complement strand
CACTGCCACAACATCAACAACTTTGCGGAAGATGGCAATGCGAACAAGGATCGGGCGCGTCAAATGTTGGCGATGACGGCGGACCTGAACCAGCAATTTGTCTCAACCTTACCCCCTGAAGCGGGTGGGGCATTAATTACCTGTGCCACCTGCCACAATGGCAACGCCCAATTTAATACTTACCCGGACAAGCAAGATGCAAACCCTGACAATTGGAGATTGCTGTATGACCAATTGGACAGCGAGTATCTGCAAATCACGGGCAAGGATGATTCCGATTTGAATAAGGTGTTGTGGAATCAGCAGGTGATGAACCACATGAACACAAGCCTCGGCGTAGGGTGCGATTTCTGTCACAACGCCGCCTATTTCCCCAGCGACGAGAAACCGCAAAAGGATTGGGCGCGGACGATGCTCAATATGACCACCTATATGCACGAGAACTATTCGGAACTGCTGACTGGTGATTCGGCGGAACCCAAAGAACCCTCCTGCTGGATGTGTCACCAGGGAAACTATATTCCGCCCGGTGCGGCATCTTCCAACGAATCAGTGCTGGCTCCGGTGTCCACCAATCCGAATTGATGGTAAGGGGCAAGGCGTGCTATGGAGCCGCCTTGCCCACACCTTTTTACTTCCTCGAACATGGTTGCCGGGGGTAAGGTTTTACGAACCTTGCGTTTCCGGCAACACCGGGTATGAACAAATCAACTGTTAGCCCCGCCGTGGTTCTCCCGATTTCCAAACCTAACCTTTTGGCTCGCTCCATCGCGTTGATGAAACCGGTGACATGGTTTCCGCCGATGTGGGCATTTTTGTGTGGGGCGGTGGCAAGCAATGCCGCAGGGTGGAATGTGGCAGACATCGGACATGTCCTGTTGGGGATTTTCTTGACAGGTCCTATTGTGTGTGGGTTGTCGCAGGTGATTAATGATTATTGTGACCGTGAAGTGGATGCCATTAACGAACCCAACCGCCCGATTCCTTCAGGCATGGTTTCCACGACCCAAGTATTTGCAACCGCGATTGTGTTGTTGGGTGTTGCAGGTGCAATTGCGTGGTACTTCGGACCGATGGTTTTTAACCTGACCGCTATCGGGGTTTTTCTGGCGATGGTCTATAGTGCTCATCCGATTCGTGCCAAGCGGAACGGGTGGATTGGGAACGCACTGGTGGCGGCATCGTATGAGGGTCTGCCATGGTTGGCGGGCCATCTGGTCTTTGCCCCTCTGACCCCGTTAAGCATCGTGATTGCGATTCTCTATTCGGTGGGGGCGCACGGCATTATGACCGTGAACGACTTCAAGAGCATTGAAGGGGATAAACGGGTTGGGATTAAAACGATTCCGGTGCTGTACGGAGCGGAGATGGCGGCATGGTTGGCAGTGCTGACCATGAATGTTGCCCAACTGTTTGTGCTGATGACTCTTTTTACATCCGGGCGAACCTGGGCGGCAATCGTGTTGACGGTACTCATTATCGCGCAGTTGCCCGCGCAACGGATTTTTATCAAACAGCCGCGTGAAAAAGCGGTTTTCTATAATGCAACAGGTATTATGTTGTATGTGTGGGGAATGTTGGTCGCGGCAATCGGACTATAAACGTTGAGTATTGAGTAGTGGGTATTGAGAAACGGCACCATAAAGTAAAGTGGTCCTATTCTCAATACCCACTACGCTCTCAGATGGGGGATGGTATGGATGCTTATGTATTGGTGGTCGGAGGATCAGTTGGGGGCGCGACAGCCGCCGAAACATTGGCGAGGGCAGGGGTTCCTGTGATTATGTTGGAACGGGATTTGAAGAGGGTGAAGCCGTGTGGCGGTGCTGTGCCGCCCGTTGCCTTCGACGAATTTGATATTCCGCAATCGCTGATTAGCCGCAAGGTGCATCGCTGTTTGATTCATTCTCCCAGCGAACGCACAGCTGATGTGGAAGTGGCGGGTTTGCACCAACGCGAGAACGATTATGTGGCGATGGTCTGCCGCGAGGAGTTTGATCCCTTTTTACGCTCAAGAGCGGTGAATCAGGGTGCAAGTCTCATTGAAGGGGATTTGCGCGGCTTGGAGCGGGATGTAAACGGCGTGACGATTACCTACCGCGACAAAACGGACGGAAGCTTGCAAACGCTCCGCACCTTAGCTGTGATTGGTGCCGATGGTGCATATTCACCTACGGCAAAAATGTTGGGCTTGCCTAATTTGCCCCGATGTGTAGCAATTCAGCAACGCATACGTCTTTCTCCTGCGAAAATGGAACGCTGGGCGGATACGGCGGACCTCTATCTCGGCTCCGAAGTCAGCCCCGATTTGTATGCGTGGGCATTTCCGAAAAGTGATCATGTGGCGGTGGGAATTGGCACCGGACCCAAACATACCAAACGAGTGCGGGAATTGTTAAACAACCTGAAAGAGCGGATTGCCCCGGAATTGGAAACCGGCGAAATTTTTATGGAAGAGGCACATGCGCTACCGATGGAACCGCATAAGCACCTTGCCTTTGACCGCGCCATGTTAATTGGCGATGCGGCAGGGTTGGTGGTGCATACCTCCGGCGAGGGGATTT
>CBKYSX010000802.1:0-2564 GCA_966690745.1 uncultured Ardenticatenales bacterium | reverse complement strand
TGAACAAGTACGGCTTGCCGATGAGTGCCTTCAAACCCATTTTTGAACTCCACCCGTCCCGGGTGCGCCCGATTTTAGGCAAAGGGAAACTAAGCCGCGCCAAAATGGGCAGAAACAGGTACAGACGACTATTCGTTACAGGGTTTTAGGGTGCGGAAAAAGGGATCGGGTTTATGGAAGCATACTCACCGCTCCCTGGGGTACGCCTGTTTGGGCGAAGGCTTGCCATGCAATGATGGCTCCTGCGCCGATGATAAACAGGGCACTTAGAACCGGTGCGAACCGGAACACCTTGCCTTGTGCGGGAATTTTTTGGAACAGCTTTCCCGCATAGACCATCATAAGCCCGATGCTGGTGAGTACGCCCGCCAATCCAAGACTGAAGGCGAGAATCAACACCAACCCCATCCCGGTGCGCCCCAGTGCAATGGCACTAAGCAATAAGACCAGGGCGGAAGGACAGGGAACCAGACCGCCGCTCACCCCCAGCGTCAGGAGATTACGCCATGTTACCTGATCGCCATCGGTTCCGTGCGGGTGGTGGTGATGATGGAGGATGCCATCGCCATGCTCATGGAGCGCGGCGTGGTTGTGGTCGGCAGAATCAGGGTTGCGCCATGTCCGCCATCGCTGGCGCAACAATTCGACCCCAATGCTGACTACCATCAAACCGGAAAGTGCGCCCAACCACGGGTAGAGCTGTTCCGGCAAGATGTATTGTGAGAGAAACAGGGTAATAAACCCTAATGCAAAGACCCCGGCAGTATGCGTAATGGTGGTGGTTAAACCAAGGAATAAGGCATGTTTTGCCGTCCCCCGCGACCCCACCAGATACGCGCCCACAATCGTTTTGCCATGCCCCGGCGTAAGGGCATGAGCACCTCCCAGAATGAGGGCGATTCCAAACGCTACCGCCACCCCCCACGCGGTATCCAAAGGTTGGGTGATGAGCTCCGCAAAGCCATCAGATGAAAAGATCAACGGATTATTGGCAGGGACGGGTTCGGCAGGAGCCGCTACGTTTTGGGTCGTGCTTTGCGCGGTTCCCATACCCGCCACGCCAAAGGTGACTTCTTTCATCTCCAATGGTTCTTGAAGCAACGCTTCGGGATATGAACGCAATTCATCGCTGACGCTCTCGGTGGGCGCATTACTATTGGTCAGCGATACCCCTTCTGCACCGCTTACTACGATTTCCTGCCAGCCCAAACGGTCAGCATAGGTTCCGTTACGGTAGGTAATTGTGTCAAAATTGCCCGTAGGCAAGGCGGCGGTGTAATACAACGTGAGCCGCATGGTGGGCAATTTTGCCTGCCCCGGCGGAAATTCCAGCACCGCCGAAGTGGGTTCGAGGAGAAGGGGTTGATTGTCCATCAGAAGCGTCAACAAGGGGGTGAGCCGTTTTTGTTGGTCGGCGATATACACCGCTTCTTCGTCCGCATCCACCGCATCGTCCCGATTGGTATCTATCAAAGGCAATGCCTGGTAGGTCGGAACTTCCGCCGCATCCATGACATACATCAATTCGATATGCTCCGGATGGACGGTGAGGTGACTGAAGCGATTGATGGTGAAATTGCCCAACGGGTGCGCCCATGCGACCACCGGCACTACCGCCAGCAGGGTTGCGATGACCACTGCCAGTATCGTGCGTTGGTGGCGGCGGGCGGTGCGCCGGGGGAGTCGTATTCCCATCATGGTTACGTGTCCTTGTTGTCCCTTTTGCCGGGGTGAGGATGAGGTGGGTACAGAGCGATGAACGCCATTGCTCTGTGCCACATCCGGTAAAAAGTCTCCTGAATGGAGGGGTGGTGTGCTTTACGTCTTGTACAGCCTATATTTACGTTTTACTTAATGGGTTTGTGTCTGCTTCTTCTCACACTTACCTGACGCACATCTATTCCAAGTGGATTGAGGAGATTTCTTAACAATTTCCTGTCAATCAGATATGAACATAAGCACAGATACCATGAAACCCTAAATATCTATGAAATATGGCTTCGGCTTACTTAATGCATATATTTGCAATAAGGTTCTGTCTGCCATCTTTCATATTGCTCCTCTCATTGTAGGCAGTACGAGTCAAGTATTACAATTGGCGTGTTGCGGTATTGTTGCGGTGGAAAATAAAAGGAGAACAAACCAGAGCTGTCAGAGGCAGACGAAACCGAGTTTCTGCCGTTGAAAACTCGGTTTCTTTTTCACACTTTGGGTGCAAAAGAGGGTTCTTGCGCTGTTTTCGACCTGTATTTTCTTGTCAGAGTAAAAAAGAATATTCAAAATTCCCTGCCATTTTTTGCCTGTAGCCAAAAAAAGGAGAACACATTTGATATGTTCTCCTTAAAGGGTACTTTAGGGTTTTTCTATCCCCGTCCGCCAGTTCCGCTACGCTTCACAAGCGGCTACAGATAAGCGAACGACTTAACAGCAAATTACTGTAGGGTACGAAACCGAGTTTCTGTCGTGGAAAACTCGGTTTCTTTCTGAGATTTAAGCGGTATCACTATCCCTTTGTATCTCTACCATTGCTGTTTAGCTCTCCGGTGCGCCGTAAATCAACGGCA
>CBKYSX010000801.1:0-2574 GCA_966690745.1 uncultured Ardenticatenales bacterium | reverse complement strand
TAGCTAGCCTCGTGGCTTTAGCCCGGGGACGATGGGGATACCTTACGTAACCCTTCAGAAAAACCGGAACCTTCCCCTAAATTCATGCACCACGCATCACGCACCACGCAACGGTCTACCTCATTTGCGTTGCCGCCGGTCTCCGAATCATGTTGCCGAGGTCGGCACCGGCGGGCACCATCGGGTAGACGATTTCATCTTTTTCGACGACAAATTCAATCAACATCGGTCCGTTGAAGGCGCGGGCGGCGGCAACGGCGGCGGGAATTTCATCCCGTTCAGTGACGCGCAGGGCGTGCATCCCGTAGGCTTCTGCCAGTTTCACAAAATCAGGACTCCACATGGGCGTGGCGGCGTAGCGTTCTTCATAGAAAAATTCTTGCCATTGGCGTACCATGCCGAGAAAGGAATTGTTGATGATGGCGATTTTGACGGGGCGGTTTTCCTGCATCACGGTGGCGAGTTCGCAGAGGGTCATTTGGAAACCGCCATCCCCCGCGACTGCCCAGACTTCGGCATCGGGGCAACCAAAGGTGGCACCAATCGCGGCGGGCAGGGCAAAGCCCATGGTGCCCAAGCCGCCGGAGGTGATGAGCGAACGGGGTTGATCGTGGCGGTAATATTGCGCTTCCCACATTTGATGTTGCCCCACATCTGTCACCACAATCGCTTCGCCGTTGGTGGCTTTCCAAAGGTCATACATCACATGCGCCCCATAAAGTTTGCCGCCACCATCCCACGATACGATGTCCCGCGCTTTGGAATCGCCGCGCCATTCGTCAATCTGCTCCATCCAGTCGGAGGAATCGCAAGAGGTCAGGCGGGGGTTGAGCGTCTGTAACACGGTGCGGAGGTCGCCCACGATGGCACATTCCACCATCACGTTTTTGTTGATTTCGCTGGGGTCAATATCTACGTGAATTTTTTTGGCGTTTTTAGCATAGGTTTTGATATTGCCCGTTACGCGGTCATCAAAGCGCATTCCGAACGCCAAGAGCAGGTCGGCTTCTTGGATGGCGCGGTTGATGAACGCCTCGCCGTGCATCCCCATCATCCCCAAACAGAGGGGGTGGTCGGTGGGGAAGTTGCCCAAGCCGAGCAAGGTCTGCGCGACAGGGACGCGGGCGCGTTGGGCGAAGTCCAGCAGTTCCCGTTCGGCGTTTGCCATCATCACGCCATGCCCCGCCAAAATGATGGGGCGTTTGGCGGCTTGAAGCATTGCCAATGCCTGTTCAATGGTTTCGGGTGGCAGGGTGGTGGTGGGGTGGTAGCCGGGAAGGCGGATGTCGCCCGTGAAGGGTTCATAATCGCAGGTGGCGTTTTGCACATCTTTGGGAATATCAATCAAGACGGGACCGGGGCGACCTGTGCGGGCAATGTGGAAGGCTTCATGCACCACTTGGGCGAGGTCGCGCACATCGGTGACGAGGTAGTTGTGTTTGGTGACGGGGAGGGTGACCCCGATGATGTCGGTTTCCTGAAAGGCATCGGAGCCGATGGCGGCGGTGGGGACTTGACCAGTGATGCAGACGATGGGGGAGGAATCCATCATCGCGGTTGCCAGCCCCGTCACCATGTTGGTCGCCCCCGGTCCACTGGTGGCGATGGCAACGCCCACGCGCCCCGTCGCCCTTGCATAGCCATCTGCCATATGGGTCGCGCCCTGTTCGTGGCGCACCAAAACATGGTGGATGTGGGGGTATTGGGTCATGGCATCATAGGCGGGCAAAATCGCCCCGCCGGGATAGCCAAAGACCACGTCCACCCCTTCTTGTGTTAGACATTCCCAAAGAATTTGCGCGCCTGTCCGTTGCATGGACAACTCCTGTTCCTATTGCGACTTTTGAGGATGAGAGTGAAGAGCGAAGAGAAAAGAGTGAAGAATCACAGCGTTCCTCTTCGCTCTTTTCTCTTATTTCTTCGCTCTTTCTTAATAAAAAAATGCCCGCTTCCCCCATCATTGAAGGGTAAACGGGCATCGTTGCCGTTGGTGGAATATGGGGTTGTTGGGTCAAACCACACGTTTGATGGTCGTTGTGCTTTGTCCCCGCCCTAAAGGGACGGGGCTAATAAACAAACGGCTGTTCTGCTTTTTAGCCCCGTCCCTTTAGGGCGGGGAAAAGGCGTATTATCCGAATTCGGTTCGGTCAGGCGTATGGCGTTCGCCCGGTTCCGCGCAAAAATTTTTGATGGTTGCCCATCATCAATTTCCACAACCCCTCTGCGTCCCGCGTCCCGTCTGTACGGCGGGCGGGTCACAAGTTCCATGCCATACCTTCCGTAAGATGTGACCCGCCCCTACAAAAAACCCTCTGTGTCTCCGTTTCTCCGCCCCTCTGTGTTACGCTGTTGCCGTTTCTGCGTCCTACGTCCCATCCGTCGGGTACAAAAAAGCCTCCCGGTGTGGGAGGCTCCTAACGGTGAGTCCTGTGTGTGGGCGGTAAACGTTAGACCGTGCCGCGCCTCCCAAGTCGTAGTGGCTCCGTAGCAAGAATGCTAAGGAGCGAGCGAATAAGGCTAAATACGACGAGGACTTGGAAGTTCTTGTGGGTCATGCGGTCTGTTACCTTGTGA
>CBKYSX010000800.1:0-2575 GCA_966690745.1 uncultured Ardenticatenales bacterium | reverse complement strand
GGGGATCTTGCCAATGAGCCAGGAGGGTTCATGTACCGAACATTCATAGTACGAAAAATTAGCTTCCTCACATTGTTAACGATGCTGACGATGCTGATTTCCCATCCAACCGTTTACGCGGAAGGTCCCGCCCGCCGCGACCCTACTATCGCCGTCCCGCAAACGGAAATCCATGTCACATCGCTGGAAACTCAGGGTCCGATTGTAGGCGATGGGGGCTTTGAACTCGGTACGCCGAATCCCGAATGGGAAGAATACAGTACCTGGTTTGATACGCCGATATGTGATCTGGACTATTGTGGACCGAGCGGCACCACCGGACCCCATACAGGCGATTGGTGGGCATGGTTCGGAGGCATAGTAGACAAAGTAGAAACCGGAATTCTAACCCAAACAGTTACCATTCCAAGTGGTTCGGCGGCATTAACTTTCTGGTTAGCCATCCCCAGTACCGATAGTAATGGATATCTTTCAGTACGAATGGATGGTACTGAACTATTCCGTGTGGAGGAAGACACCCCGGGATATGAAACCTATGTCGAAGTGAATGTAGATATTTCGACCTATGCAGACGGCGGCACACATGAACTCGTTTTCTTCGGCACAACCGACGCGAACCCACAAGGAGTTACTAACTTTTTTGTGGATGATGTCGCAATCATGATGACAACCCCAACAACCGTACATTTGAGCAACTTCAATGTAGCATCCTCCAACCTCAACATTGTAACCCTCACCCTTGTAGGGGCACTTCTGCTTGCAGGGACCATCTTTGTTCAAAGACGGCGATAATTCAACAGGGCGTAACCATCTGATAATGGTTACGCCCCTCACACCTTTTCCTTATTTTCCCTTGACCTCAAACCTCTCCCTAAAAAGCTGTTGACCTTCCCCCCAATTTCCGTATACTTGCAATAGTTGAGCCTTCAACTACCTTCGTTTCCCCCGAATGCTAAGGGTCAGGTGTGACAATCTTAGCATTTTTTGTACAACTCCACAGACGCATTGTTCGCGCCCGTCGAATCGCCGGAGGATTCGTGACTTCAGTAAAAACCCGCCCGCTTTTGCTCGCTGTCCTTTTTGCGTTCCTCGCTCTCTTTTTTTCCTCTATTCCTACGTATGCCGCACTCGGCTGGGTGGGCAATATGTTCCCCCGCCCCGGTGTTGGTTCTCCTACGACCATTAGTCAAGGCACATCCTATGATGTCTATGTAAGCGTTTGGAAAGGGGGCACGACAACCTCCCCTGGACAAGGCGCAGGCATTGCCTGTTTTTTGCATTGGGGACAAGTGTCCGTTTTTGGCGGTGGTTGGAGCAATGTGCAAACCACGCCTATGAACTACCATGGGGATACCGGTGGCGGGAACAATGATGAGTATAAAGCCACCATCACTCCAAACGCAGGGTTGTACGAACATACAGCGTTTTGTCGTGATACGGGAGACAATCACGAATTGTGGCAGGGAGATGGAAACGGACGGCTCACGGTTAACCCCTCCACTGTCAGCATTACGGGCGCACGGGCAATCTGGCTGAACGAGGATACGATTGCGTGGAACGGGGTAGCAGGTAGCAGTTACCGCTTTCTCTACGACCCCGATGGTGATATTAACCTCGCCACGGCTCCCTCGGTAAATCTCACCGCAACGGGAACGGTCAGCGGTTCCACCCAATTTCCGAATGCCAATGGTCGCCCCGCTCTGAAAATTGCCCCCGCCGACTTTGGCTTGATTCCCGCCATCCTCAAAGGGGATATGGTCGTTGCCTCCTATAATAGCGGTGGGGTGATGGTGGATGCGACCCGCGTTCAGATTTCAGGGGTGTTGGATGATTTGTATACCTATACGGGCGATTTGGGCGTGACCTATAGTGGGGGCATTCCCACCCTACGCCTGTGGGCACCCACCGCCACCAATGTCACCCTGCGCCGCTACGCGGATGCCACCACCCCCACCTTTACCACCGCGCCCATGACGCTGGACAGCAATACGGGGGTGTGGAGCGTGACGGGGACGAGTGCATGGGACAAGCAATACTATCTTTATGATGTAGAAGTGTATGTCCCCTCCGAAGATGAAATTGTCAATAATATCGTCACCGATCCCTATTCGCTGAACCTGTCGCAGAACAGCACCCGTAGCCAGATCGTTGATATTTATGATTTCAGCGACCCCGCCCTTGTGCCAACGGGTTGGACGAGTTTTACCAAACCCACCATTGAAGCCCCCGAAGACATTACCGTCTACGAGCTCCATCTGCGCGATTTCAGTATCAATGATGGCTCCGTTCCCGCCGCTCATCGCGGAACCTACAAAGCCTTCACCTATGATGGCGCAGGACCAAACCCCAACCCGTCCCTCTCCAACGGAATGAACCATCTTCTGCAATTGCAGGATGCCGGGTTGAGCCATATTCACCTGCTCCCTGCCTTTGATATCGCCTCGGTGAACGAAGATGCCTCGGCACGTACCGACCCCGACCCGGCACTACTGGAAACCTATGGTCGTAATTCCGATGACCAACAAGAGGCGGTTGCCACCTATCGCGCCGTAGATGGTTTCAACTGGGGCTACGA
>CBKYSX010000799.1:0-2577 GCA_966690745.1 uncultured Ardenticatenales bacterium | reverse complement strand
CTCTAGCGTTACGGTTAAGGAGCCAACCTTTCCGCTTTATACCAAGCCACAAAGGTTGCCAGCCCTTCTTCTACCGGGGTTTGCGGGTTGTAACCCAATAACGCCCGCGCCTTACTAATATCGGCAAAGGTTTCTAAAGGTTCGCTGTTGGGTGTTGGTTTGTGGTCAATCATTGCCTCTTCATCCAGCAACTGTTCCAACGTGCGGATAAAGCGCATATTTTCCACCGGGCGACCATTGCCAAAATTGACCGTTTCATAGGGTAGGCGTGTATCAATCGCCGCGACCAAGCCTGTGACAATATCGTCAATGTAGGTCCAATCCCGTCGTAAGTCTCCCGTATCTGACCCGAATAATGCAATAGGCTTGTGGTTTAGAATGCACTCCGTCCAATGCCAGGGCATCATGTCCGGGCGACCATGGGGACCGTAGACCGAGAAAAAGCGCACAATCGTAGCCTGCAAACCACTCATCGTGTGATAGGCATGGAGCATTAATTCCGCCGCCCGTTTACTGGCGGGGTAGGGGGCGAGTGGTTTCATGGCGGTGGCATCTTCGTGGAAGGGAATTTCGGAATCGCTTCCATAGACCGAGGAGGTGCTGGCAAAAACAAAATAGGGATTGTTGCTTTGCCGTCCTGCTTCCAACAGGTTCATCGTGCCGCGCACATTCACTTCTTCGTATAGCAATGGATTCTGTACAGAATAACGTACATTCGCCATGCCCCCGATGTGGGCAACCGCATCAAACTGTTCCGCGGCAAACAGACGGAGCATGGCTTCCGTATCGCGGAAGTCTCCCCGCACCAACGCGAATTTTTGGTGCGGGGTCAGATCACGCACGTTCCGCTCTTTGCGGGCGGCATCGTAATAGGCACTGATGAAATTATCCAACCCGACGACGGTATCGCCCCGTTCCACCAGCCGTTTGGCAAGGCGACTGCCCACAAAGCCCGCCGCCCCTGTCACCAATATCTTCATAAAAATACAACCTTCTCAGGATTGCATAGCTCATATTGCATAACGGCAAATGGGCAACACGAACGCTAGCCGTTGTCGTTTATGTAATATGCACCATGCATTATGCAATAGGTAAACCTATTCCGTAACCACTTCTCCGGTCGAACCCATGGGGCGCACCAACAGCCCGAACAATCCCGCCCCGATTGCCTCGGTAATAATATTCGCCGCCCGCCACAGAAGAGCCGCCACCGCCGCCACCTCGCGCCCGATTATCGGGGCAAGGCTCTCCGTGACGAGCCATTCGCGTACCCCCAAGCCCCCCGGTGACACAATGATAAGGTAGCCCACTGTCCACGCAAACATTGCCGCACCCAACACAACGGGGGCAGTGCTGAATGGTTGTCCTAATGCAACCACTGTCGCTACCAATGCTAACCCGTTACAAAGGTGTACAGCCATATAGTAGAGGGTGTAACGCACCATCATGGTATAGGTGAGTGTGGTCGGGAGGGCAGGTTTCCCGATTTTAGTAAGCAGAAAGTTCAGAATGGGAAAGAAAATACGCGGGTGAATGGCTACCAACCCCAACGGAACCAGCCACGCCACCCACGCGTATTGCCCCACGATACTATCAGGCGACCAGAAGGGAATTGAAATTCCGACAATCAATAACGCACTCAGCAGTTGTAATGCCTGTTCCAACACCACGCCCAACGCACCGGAGGCTTTTTGTACGCCTGCCCCCTGCCCGATCATCACCCGCCCGACCAGATGCCACACCGACCCCGGCAAATACCGCCCCATGTTGCTTACCATCCATGCGCGGAGCGCGGGCAACCATGTGACTTCTGCCACAAGGTCAACGACAATCTGTCGCCATACCACTGCTTGCCCCAGCAAATATAATCCCGCAAAAAAGAGCGCGACCACCAGCCATGCCTCGCGTCCCTGCGTTTGTGCCAGACTATTAGCGAGGTCTAGTTGGCGAATAGAGTGCCACCAAAAATAAAAAACCACCGGGACAAACAAATATGCCAGCAGGTGTTTAAGTTGGGGGCGGCGTGTGGCGGGGATTTCATTTTTCATTCGAGATACGCACTCATTTCGGCTTCAATATCTTTCCGTAGTGCCATCAAACGTTTGGCGTAAGATTCCAATGCCTTATCTTCCTTCGTATTCGGTTCCCAATGAGGAACCGCAACAGGTGTTCCCGATTCATCTACGGCTACAAAGATAATAATACAATGTGTGGTTTTGGTGGCGGCATTGGTTTTAATATCGCGGGTAAATACATCTACAGCAAGGTGCATACTGGTTGTTCCCGTATAGATTATTTTTGCCTGCACCTCTACCACATTGCCGATTAAGATGGGTTGATAAAAGCGAATCCCCCCGACGTAGACAGTGACGCAGTAATGTCCACTCCAGCCAACCGCGCAGGTATATCCGGCTTGGTCAATCCATTTCATAACCATGCCGCCATGCACTTTACCGCCAAAATTCACATCGCCCGGTTCCGCCAGAAAACGCAGGGTAATCTCACGTGGGGACATAAAAGTGTTCCTGTTCATAAAGCGGCGCAAAGTCTAACACATCTTTGGAAAAATCCGCTAAC
>CBKYSX010000798.1:0-2582 GCA_966690745.1 uncultured Ardenticatenales bacterium | reverse complement strand
TATCGCCGTTGCCGCCCTGACGCTCATTGGATGGGTGATTGCGGTTGGTTGGAATATCACCGTATTACAACGGGTGGTCACGGTATTGGTCGTTGCCTGTCCCCATGCGTTGGGGTTGGCGATTCCGTTGGTTGTAGCGATTACGACCACTCTGGGCGCAAAAAATGGAATCCTGATTCGGGACCGTCTGGCGTTGGAACGGGCGCGGCAGGTCAATACCGTGCTATTTGATAAAACCGGAACCCTGACCAAAGGAGAACAAGGGGTGGTTAACATGGCAAGCGTTGAAGGGTGGGATAGCAACGCCCTTGCCTTTGCCGCCGCCCTTGAAGGGGATTCCGAACACCCCATCGCCCATGCTATCCGCGCCGCCGCACAAGATAAAAGGGTTAATCTCCCTGCCGTACAACACTTTGAAGCCATTAAAGGGCGTGGGGTCAAGGGTATGATTGACGGAAAAATAGCCTATGTCGGTGGGGTCAATTTGTTTGATGTCGTCCCTGTTACCCTGCCCGATGGGATAAAAACATTTAGCCAACAGGCAGGCGAAAAAGGACAAGGGGTGGTCTATCTTATTGTGGACGATCAACCCGTTGCCGCCTTTGCCCTTGCCGACCAAATCCGCCCCGAAAGTAAGCAGGCAATTGCTGACCTCAAAGCATTAGGGGTGGAAGTGGCAATGATTACGGGGGACAACGAACAGGTAGCAAAAGCCGTTGCCACCGAATTAGGGCTTGACCGCTATTTCGCGCAAGTGTTACCCGACCAAAAAGACCGGAAAGTGATTGAATTGCAAAAGCAGGGGCGACGGGTGGCAATGGTCGGCGATGGTGTGAATGACGCGCCCGCATTGGCGCGGGCGGATGTAGGCATTGCGATAGGAAGCGGTACCGATGTCGCTGTTGCTTCAGCAGGGATTATTCTGGTACAAAGTGACCCCCGCGATGTGGTCAGCATTCTGAAACTGAGCCGCGCCAGTTACAGCAAAATGATTCAGAACCTCTGGTGGGCGGCGGGGTATAACATCGTTGCGCTTCCGTTGGCGGCGGGCATTCTTGCGCCCATCGGAATCATCCTATCCCCGGCGATTGGCGCAATCCTGATGTCCATCAGCACCATCGTCGTCGCCATCAATGCTCAATTGCTCCGCCGTGTTGATTTGTAAAAAATAACCAGAGTGCACTCCGCAGTGTCCACATCGCGCTTAGGGGTGGGTCACATCGTACCAGAGATTATGGAATGGAACGTGTGACCCGCCCGCCGTTGGACATAGAATTACCCCCGATAGTCGCCCACAACAGACGGGTATATCCGGCGGGGTATTTTTCGACCTTCCCCCGTCAAACCCCAGACCTACACCCCTTCCACCCGCAGACCGATGTAAAGAAATAGGAAGTGTCTTAAGATAGGTTATTATCTCTAACCTTGAGGATGATAGCGATCTATGATCAAACAATTCTTGCCCAAAAGCCTTCAATGGAAGCTAACGCTTTCCTATACCCTTGTCACCGTTGGAACCTTACTCGTACTTGAACTCGGCTTGTTGGGTGTTCTGTTCATGATTAACTATTGGGGCTACAGCTTGTGGCAGGGCTTCGACGAATTGCGTGAACTGCTTGTGCTTTTCACCTTTATTGTGGGGGTTGCCTTTGCATCGGGCGCAGTTCTGTTTGTAGGAACAATTCCATTTGGCTTACTCTTTGGCTTTATTACCGCCCGTCTTCTGCTCACCAAACGGATTCAGGCATTGGCAGAAGCGGCAACCGCCTACAGCTACGGGGATTTTTCAATTGTTCCCAAAGACAAATCCGAAGATGAGCTTGGTTTACTGGCAGGGCGACTAAGACGGATGGCGGCGGAACTGGCAACTCTGTTAGAAACCCGACAAGAGCTTGCCACGGTAGAAGCCCGCAATCGGCTGGCGCGGGATTTGCACGATACCGTGAAACAACAGATTTTTGCCCTGCAAATGCAAGTCGCGGCGGCGCAAGCCTTGGTTGAACGGGACCCGACGAGTGCCAAAAGCCACATTAGCGAAGCCAACTTCTTAGCGCAACAGGCGCAACAAGAACTGAAAACCCTGATTGATGAATTACGCCCCGCCGCTCTGGATGATAAAGGGCTTGCCTCTGCCGTGCGCAACTATGCCCATACATGGCAACAATTATCCGGCATTGCCACCGAAGTCGGGGTAAGCGGGGAACGATCATTGTCACTGGTGCGGGAACAGGCTCTCTATCGCATTTTACAGGAATCTTTGGCAAACGTTGCCAAACATAGCGGGGCAAGTACCGTAGGTATACAATTAAGCTATACCCATAACACCATCACCCTTACAGTCCAAGATAATGGTCTTGGTTTTAACCCCAACGCCGCCCATTCCGAAGGGTTTGGCTTACAAAGTATGCACCAACGCGCTGAGGAATTGGGGGGTCGCCTGCAAATTCAATCTGAAAGTGGACGCGGCACTAAAATTCAGGCGGCGTTACCTATATAACGGAAGGAGTGAGTATTGAGTATTGGGAATTGAGAAAACGACAATGTTATTAGCTGTTTCAATACTCACTGCTCAATAGACTTAT
>CBKYSX010000797.1:0-2582 GCA_966690745.1 uncultured Ardenticatenales bacterium | reverse complement strand
AAACATGCAAAATGGAACTTGTGACCCGCCTGCCGTTGGGCATGGAACCTACCCACCCAGTGCACATCCCACCCCCAACTTGTGGGTAATCCATAGCTCTCTTATGGTGGGGAATGAGTAAGAAATTTTATAACGCTTCGCCGGAAGCAGAAACCGGACTTGCCTTTTCTGCCTGCGTACCGCGTTCCATCTGTCCTAACACCGGATTTAGTACCTGTAGCAGGGTGGTTGCCAGATAACAGCCGCCTGTTATCACCAACGCCCATTGCACCCTGGTAACTTCCAACATATATCCTGCCAGTAGTACGCCGAGCGGCATTCCCATAAATGCCCCGGCGGTGACAACCCCGAAGACCCGCCCGCGCATGACGGCGGGAACCCGCTCGAATTGTACGGTACTCAGAATCGGGTTAAGGGGTCCGGCGGCGATGCCTGTCAGGGCTTGTACGATCAGCAGTACGGGCAGGGGTGGGAGGGTTGCCAGAACCAACGATTGCAGACTTACCACTACGAAACAGGCGACATAGAGCCACCGGCGCGACAGACGATGCCCCACTGCACTATACAACAATGCCCCCACCACCGCGCCACCCCCTGATAACCCGAACATTAACCCCAATACCACCGCACTATCGTAGGTATCGCGGGCAAATACGGGCAAAATGACGCTTCCTTTGGCGGCATCCAGCATATTAGTGACAAAGAGCGTTACGGTGATAAGCAAGATTAAGGTATCCTGCCGGATAAATTTTAAGCCTTGCAACAGAGCGGTGCGATAGTTTTCGGGTGGGGCATCGGTTTGCCCCTGTAGAGCAGGGATGAACCATGCAACCAACAGCACGGATAGTGCAAAGGTGGCGGCATTAACCCACATTACATTTTCAGGACCCATCAACGCAATCAGTACCCCTCCCAGAGGCGCACCCACAAGGCGCGACCCCCGTTCGACCACCTGTAATAGCGACCCTGCCCGCTCCAACGGCATATCGGCGGCGGCGGCAAGTTCCGGTACTAATGCTTCCCGCGCCGTAGTGCCGGGGGCATCCAGCAACGCCCCCAAAAAGACCAGTACTTGTAGTACCCAGAACTCTAACAGGTTCGCCTGATAGAGCAGAGGAATCAATATGATGGTTAAGCCACTGGCGCAATCCGCAATGATGCTCATGCGCTTAAAACCGATACGGTCTACCAACGTTCCGCCGAAAAATGCCGCTAACACAACCGGCAGAATGGAAAAGAAGGCGGTAACCCCCGTTTTGGCGGCACTCCCTGTCGTTGCTAGTACAAACCACGGAATTGCCAATGCCGCCAATTGGTTGCCTGTCATCGAAATGGCATTGGCGGCAAATAAGGCGTAAATCGAACGGCGGGGAGGAGGTGTTGTCCTTGGGTTCATGATACCCCCTTCTCAATGGTCAAAATTTCGTAGGTGGCACGATCAACAATGACATCATAGGTGGCGTGCGCTGTCACGCTGGCGTGGCGCACAACGATTGCATCTGTGCCGTTATGGTCAATTTCCATTTGAGGCAGAACATGAATGCGGGGATGGGCGCGGAAAAATGCCTGTCCTTCGGGCAAGCCCAATACAAAATCATCCAGTGATTCGTAGGAGCCTGCGTCGCATTGTTCACACAAGACATGAATACCCCGGATGCCTTCAAGGGCGGAGGGGGCATAGGCGGGGAAACCCTGACGCAGAGGGGTCGGGCGTTGACAACGGCGGCAGGTTACCATGCCATTGGGGATGGCACTCCCCAGATACTGATTCATCCATGTGGTGAAGCGGGTCAATGCCGGACGATAACCCTTTACGCCATCTAAAATATCGGTGGTTCCGCTCTGTGCCTGATACAAACCGGGCGCGGCGTGGCAGGTCGGGCAACGCAACAAAAATTCCTCATGGTTCCATTTGCCCATCAATCGCTCACGTCCGCAATTTGGACACCATATTGTTGTTTTTTGCCAGAGGTCGGAAGGTTGAATCAAACCCATCGTTGCACTTTCTTCGGCAAAGTGGGTCGTCAATATCTTACGAAGGGCAACCTTCCCACGATGAAGGCGGACGGCGGTACCATTCGGATTTGCCCCCAAATAGGCGGCAATTCCGTCATTCGATTGCGCTTCAAGGTATTTCTGAATCAGAAGGGTGCGGGCATCGTTAGGCAACAGCGCAAGGGCGCGATCCAACAAGATGGCGAGTTCTTCCTGTTCCAATGCCACTGTCAACTCAGGGGTATCGGCGGGAACATCCCCTACTTCGGGTTCAAGCGGGGTTGGATCGAGATGAACCATCATCCGCCCCTGCTTACGCCGCCATCGCGCACAAACATTCCGCGCCATTCCGGCAATCCATGCCTGAAATGCCGCCGGGTGGCGTAGGTGGTCAATATGCCGCCACGCTTCAATTAATACCTCTTGCGCGGCATCCTCGGCAGAAACGGCATCCCCCAACCAATAGCGACAGAGGCGAACAATGCGGGGACGTTCTGCCTCCAACGCATCATGAAATGTGGGTGAATTCATTACGGTATTATACGTCACCATCTCAACACCTCCGGGTGCACTATCCATCAATCATA
>CBKYSX010000796.1:0-2590 GCA_966690745.1 uncultured Ardenticatenales bacterium | reverse complement strand
TATTAGCCCTGCTCTGGAAGGGCAGGGACGCGAGTAGCACATCCTCCACGAACATCTAATTCTGCCCTACGCTTGCCCTACGCCTTCGCGCCGCATTACTACTCCCTTTTGCCATTCTCATTACAATACCCTTCGTTTCCATGACATTATTCATCCCGTCGCGGGGGGTGATTCGGACGGAGGCTCGTGATGGTACGAATCCGCCAACAACGCCGTTGGATAGGAGGCAGTGTACTGTTGCTGGTGCTGTTATGGCTCCCATTGGTACATAGCCACGCCGCGCCCCCCCTACAAGGTGGCGACAGCCCTATCCCCGGCGGACGATTTTTCCCCCAGACCGCCAATGGACAGGGGGGTTTTAGTGTCGGCAATGACAACCAAGCCCGTTTCGGGGCGGAATACCAACGACTGGGAGGCTCGCAGACGGTGGGATTCCCGATTTCGCGGCGATTTGTCTATGACGGCTTTGTGACACAGGCATTCCAAAAATTGGTCTTGCAATGGCGACCCGAAGTTGGCATTGCCTATCCTATTAACGTTTTTGATGAGCTTTCGGAAGCAGGACATGACGAAACCTTGTTGGATACCCGCCAAACCCCCTATCCTCTGATGGGTTTTGATCAACCCGCTTGGACGTTTGCCCAAATTGTTGCCAACCGTCAGGCACTGTTAAACGCCAACCCCTCTCTACGCGCCCGCTACTTTTCTGTCAGCGACCCCCTCAATGTCTTTGGCTTGCCCACTTCCCGCGTGGAAGATATGGGCAACCATTATGCCATTCGCACCCAACGCGCCGTTTTTCAACAATGGAAAGAGAATGTTCCGTGGGCAAGTGCCGGGCAAGTAACGATTGCCAACGGGGGCAGTATCGCGCAGGAATTGGCGTGGTTGCCTGATGAAGCACTGATTCCCGAAACCCTGCCCGGTGCGCCCATCCCCACTATCTCCCCCACCCCTGCGCCGGTTGCCCTGTGGGAGCCGGAAGCCTTGTTGGTGGGTCCCGGGCAAGCGGGAACCTTGTGGTTGTTGGAGTTCCGGCAAACCCCAAGCGGCATGGAACGCCGCCTGTTGATTAGCGGCAATCGGGGCGGCACATGGTCGGAATTTGCCGGGGGGTTGCCCGACAGCGATTGTATGTATCAGGTCACGCTGGATTACAACACGCCCAATGAACTCTATGTGCCAACCTGTGACGGCTTGTTTATGTGGAATGGCGGGGTGTGGGAGCAATTGAGCGAAGAGCCGATGTATGGTTTGGCGATTCAGTTCGGCAATCCGCAGACGTGGTGGGCAATCCGTCCGAAAGAGAACGGGGGGGCGCAATTAAGCCGGAGTGATGATGGGGGGCAGACGTGGCGGCGGCTGGCAATGTTCGCATTGGGTGCAAGCAACTTGATTGTGGATTCAAGCACCCAACGTACTCTGTACGCCCTTCGTTCGGAATATGGCTCGACGGGTGGCGCAAAATTGGTGCGGTTGGACAGCGAAAACGGGGGCAACGCCACTTTAATTAATGTCGGCTATGAATCCAGCGTCTTTGACCGCCGCCCCACCGCCCTGACCATTGATGGCGCGAATGGCGATGTCTATATTGCGACCGATTGGAACGGCGAGGTGCCGGTACGGGTTTGGCATTCCGAAAACGCCGATGATGTGAATGTAGCAACTGTCTTCTGGGAGGAGCAAAGCGCACAGGAACGCGCCACAATTACCTATATGGCGGGGGGACGGGATGCCAATAACCAATTTGTGCTGTATTCGATTTATGTCAATGCCAGCCCTGCCCACAATGGCGCACAGTATACCCTTGCCCAATCGGTGGATGGTGGGGCAACGTGGCAGGAAATGACGATTCCGCGATAAGCGCATTTCCCTCCTATTGTTCCAAAAGGGCATGGTGGGTAAAGCACGAGGGGGTATCCGTTTTGGCTACCCACCTTACCTACCTTACCCACCTCCCTCTCCTTTCCCCTTTGATATTTACCCCCGTAGTGATAAACTTGAGATTAAGTATCATCAATTCAGGGTAGCATCGGTTATGAAATTTCCCTATGGTCGTCCCCACACCCCCGATTATTCGGCAACCACCCCCGCGCTGGCGGTGAAAGCGGTTGCCGCGAAATATGCCAGCGACAGTACGCCCGCGATTCACGATATTTCCTTTGAATTGTCGCAGGGAGAAAAGGTTGCGCTGATTGGACCGAACGGGGCGGGGAAATCTACTTTAATGAAAGCCATCGTGGGGCAATTGCGCGACCATGCCGGGCAAATTGAAGTCTACGGGTGTGGCGCAAAACATGCCCACGCATTGATGGCATATTTGCCGCAACGTACCGAAATCCACTGGCATTTTCCCGTCACGGTCTACGATGCGGTGATGATGGGGCGGTATGTGCATCTGGGCTGGATCAAACGCCCCGCTACCCCCGACCATGAGAGCGTAAAACGTGCGCTGGAACAACTAGACCTGACCCCTATCGCCTCCCGGTTGGTCAATGAGCTCTCCGGGGGGCAACAGCAACGGGTGATGGTGGCGCGGGCATTGGCACAAGAGGCAAAATTATTGTTGCTGGCCGAACCCTTTAACAAT
>CBKYSX010000795.1:0-2592 GCA_966690745.1 uncultured Ardenticatenales bacterium | reverse complement strand
TACGTAGCGGGCGGAAAGGTGGGCGGCGGCTTTAATCGCTTCGTCGCTGATTTCCAGATTATGGTGCGCCTCGTACCGTTCTTTAATCCCGCGCAGAATTTCGATACTTTCTTCGATGGTCGGTTCGGGAACGCGAATCGGTTGGAAACGGCGTTCCAACGCGGCATCGGACTCAATGTGTTTGCGATATTCATCCAGCGTGGTCGCGCCGATAACCTGCAATTCGCCCCGTGCCAATGCCGGTTTCAGAATATTCGCGGCATCTACGGCACTGCCTGCCGCCCCTGCGCCGACCAACATATGGACTTCATCAATAAAGACGATGGCTTCGGTGTTCTTCAGTTCTTCAACCACGCGCTTCAAGCGTTCCTCAAACTGACCGCGATAAATCGTCCCCGCCACCAGCGAGCCAACATCCAGCATCCATACTTTTTTGTCGAGCAGATTTTCCGGCACTTCGCCGCGAATAATCATCTGCGCCAGACCTTCAACAATGGCGGTTTTCCCGACCCCCGGCTCCCCGATCAAGGCGGGGTTATTCTTGGTCCGGCGACTCAAAATCTGAATCACCCGCTCGATTTCCCCTTGTCGCCCGATCACCGGATCCAATTTGCCCGACCGTGCTTCTTCGGTCAGGTCGGTACCTAATTGGTCCATTAGAGGGGTTTTCTGATTGTCCGATTTTTGTTTGGCGGGGGCGTTACTGCGTTGCTTTTCGGGGTCGGGCTGGCTGGATTCCTGCCGCATCACATCCTGCGTACGGCGGCGTACCTGTTCTAACGTGACCCCTAAACTTGCCAGTACGTCGGCGGCAATACCGTTGCCTTCGCGGGCAAGCCCCAAAAGCAGATGTTCGGTTCCAATATAACTGTGGTTCATGCGGCGCGCTTCTTCTACCGCCAATTCAATCACGCGCTTGGTGCGCGGGGTTAAGCCAATGCGTCCGAGCGTGGCACGTTTGCCGCGCCCTACAATGTTTTCGACTGCCTGGCGCACCTTTGGCAAATCAATATCCAAATCTTTGAGGACGCGGGCGGCGACCCCATCACCTTCACGGACCAAACCGAGCAGAAGGTGCTCTGTGCCGATGTAGCCGTGATTCAGTGCCTGCGCTTCCTCATTCGCCAACGCCAAAACGCGACGGGCTTTCTTCGTAAAGCGGTCAAACTTGTTGCTCATACCCTTGCCTCTAGTTAGGTTGTTCAATCGCCGTTGCGCGACCATTGAACCTCAATACCGTGCTGTACGAAAAGGATTCAGTGGTATCACTGAATCCTCTTGGTTGACGTATGAATAATTATAGCGACCGATGCGAAAAAAACGAATAGTATTTGTTGCTTGGAAAAAAAGAGGGTGGTCATTGACCACCCTGCTTATTTGTCAGGCACTGTATTCGCTTTATTCGGCGACTTCTGCGGTTTCCGCAACAAGTTCCGCTTCGGCTGTCGGCTCACTGCTTTCCGGGGAGGTTTCCAAAGGTGTTTCGCTTTCGGTGGTTTCCTCGGTCAATTGCAGGGCTTCCGGCGGACGGAGGCTTAAGCCCAACCGCTTGCGGTCGCTGTCAATGCGGATAATCGTCACCGTGACGGTTTCGCCTTCTGCCACCACCGAGCCGGGGCGGTCTACGCGACCTTCCGCCAATTCGGAGATGTGAATTAAGCCTTCAATTTCGGTGTCATTCACACGGGCAAAGGCGCCAAAATTGGTCAGTTTGGTAATCGTGGCTTCTACCTGATCGCCAACATTGTGTTGGTCCAGGAATTGCGTCCACGGTTCCGGTTGCAGGCGTTTCAGGCTGAGGGCGATACGGCGGCGTTCGCGGTCAATGGTAAGGACTTGCACTTGAATTTTGTCCCCCACTTTGACCACTTCGCTGGGGTGTTGAATCCGACCCCACGACAGTTCGCTCAGGTGAATCAAGCCGTCTGCGCCGCCGAGGTCCACAAAGGCACCAAAATCGGCAACACTGGAAACTTCACCTTTAACCACTGCACCGGGTTCGAGGTTATCCAGCAATTTTTCTTTTTGGTCCCGTCGCCATTCGCGGTCGGCGGCGCGTTCGCTCATAATCAAGCGATTGCGGCGGCGGTCCAATTCCAAAACCTTGAACTTGAGGATTTTGCCCGTCAGGGTCATCAAGCGGCGTTGGTATTCTTCTTCACTTTCGCCCGAATTGCGGCGCAAACTGGAAACCTGGCTGGCGGGGACAAAGCCGCGCACCTGACCGATATTCACAATCAAGCCGCCTTTGTTTGCGCCCAGAACACGGGTTTCGAAGATTTCATCTTCGGTTTTCAGCCGTTCGGCTTCTTCCCAGTCTTGTTCCATCTTGGCGCGGGCGATGGAGAGGATGGGATGCCCATCCATGCTTTCGGGGCGGACGACGAAGACGCGAATTGTGTCACCGGGACTCAATTTTTTCATCTCGTCTTCCGACATCTTATCCAATTCTTTGCTTTCGATCACGCCTTCGGATTTTGCGCCAACATCAATCAAGATTTCGTGGCGGCTCACCTGCATGATGTGCCCGGAAAGAATTTGACCGGTATAAAGGGCTTCTAACCCTTGCCCATAGGTAGCCAACAGCTCTTC
>CBKYSX010000794.1:0-2592 GCA_966690745.1 uncultured Ardenticatenales bacterium | reverse complement strand
CCGGACCCAGCCCTACACCTACTCAAACGCCCACTTTGCCGCCCAGTCGTACACCTACCCCAACGGCAAGCGTAACTGTGCCGCCAACGACAACCGCAACGGGAACCCCTACACCTTTTCCGGGAACCATCACGCCCACCTTTACTGCAACCCCGCCTGCCGCAACTGCCACGTCCACGCTCACGCCTACCCCCATTTTCTATTCGCCCTGGGAGAATGGTGGATTAAGTGCAACTCCTGCCAATGGCACAATCCAGAACGGGGGACGGGATGTGGATTTCACCTTTTACTTGCCCAGCCCGGATGCCAACCGCCCCTATCCCTATCCGGTGGTGTTGTTCCTGCCGGGCTTTCAATACACGACCAGCCAATATGCCACGCTCATGGCGCACGTTGCCAGTCATGGGTATATCGTGGTTGGGGTGGATGCCGAAGCCCCTTTATTCGACCCGAACCATCTTAATATTCGGGATGATGCGCTGGCAGTGCTGAACCACATTCTGGCGACTTACCCCACTGAAAGTGATGAAAGCCGTATCGGTGCGTTCGGGCATAGTCTGGGGGGAAAAATCAGCGCGATGATGGCGGATAGTGATCCTCGTATTAACGCTCTGGTAGGGATTGACCCCGTAAACGGCGGCGGACCGGGCGGGTACAGCACCACGCGCCCCAACATTCTGCCGGGAGCAGTACAAGATTTAACCTACCCATTGCTCTATCTGGGGCAGACCCTTGACACCTCTTGCGCTCCGATCAACCAGAACTTCCAGCAGTTTTACAATGCATCCACCGGCACCGATTGGCGCACTTCAACTGAATTTGTGGGAGCCGACCATGTGGATTTTGCCGATAGTCCCGGCATCGGTGGGTTGTTCTGCGCTCAGGGAACGGCAACGGGGAGCCGCGTTCGCGCCATCATGCGAATGACGGTCACGTCCTATTTCTACTTCGTCTTCCGAAATGATGTGCGCTACGAAGATTACATCCTCAATCCCACCGACCACGATGTAAATCCGGGTGAATTGATTGTAACCCACGATGGATAGATGGTTATGATTAGAGGGTCGTATGTGTCCGTGCTACTCCGGGAAAGTATTGTATTATCTGAATACCAACGCACTGCGGTTGGCACTGCAATTCTCTAAATTTCTGCATTAAGGTAAAGAACTTCACTCGCTCCCAAAAATTTTGCAAATCGTCCTATCCCCCGCTCAAACGCCTGTTGCATCGAGGGCACTCTCGGCTCTATTCCACTTTCCCACCACACCCCCAAAATCTGTAAAGTATTGGTGGCGCGGTCTAACTTAGAATCGAATCGCCCGACGAGCCGATCTTCATACAAAATGGGCAGAACGTAATAGCCAAACTGTCTTTTTTCGACGGGTTTATAAACTTCCCAGATATAGTCAAAATTGAACAACCCTTTGGCGCGTCCCCGTGCACTGACCATTTCAAGCGGAGCCAGAAAGACCATCTCTTCATCGGTAGTGGTATCCAACGGTTGCCATTTGGAAGGAATATCACCTTTGTGTACAGTTTCGAGCAGAGGAAAATCCTCCGCACGTACATAGTGAATCTCTTTTTCGCTGGCTATCCGTATGGGTACCACTTCCCCTGCCTGTTCAAGAACCCCTAATCGCTCCGCCGCCTCTTCTTTAGGGACGGGTCGTTCAATGAGCCCCATCCAACCGTTGCGCCAATCCCGCCCGGTTGCCATATTGAGGGATATCAACACTTTCCGCGCAAAATAAGATTCCGCTTCTTCCACCGAAACGGCATGTTGATAGTCGGCGGGTGCGACCCGTTCCCGCAAATCATAGACCCGTTCAAAATTCCCCTGTCGGCGGACCGTCATCAATTCCCCGGTCAGCCACAAATGATACAGTGCCTGCCCGGTGACTTTGGTCGTTCGATAGCCCGTCGTGTGGTGTTTTGCGCCATTGTCCAGGTCGCGGTTAATGGTTGCGCCATGAGTTTGTACATACACCAAAACTTCATCCAGTATTGTTGGATGTTCCTCTACTAATTTGAGGTAGCGGGGCGTGCTTCGGCGGCGTTCCATCACCATTCGCCAATACGGAAGTTCTGCCATCGGACGCAACATCAACCCACCGCCATAGTCAAAAAAGCGGCGGTCTTGATAACATATCTGCTCTAAATCGCCCAATTGAAAATCCGCCACCCGTCCCCATAAAGCGATTTCGTGGCTTCGTGCAATCACATTCAACGGGTCAATTTGCAAACCGCCAATGGTTTCAATGGCGGTGGCAATCCCTGCTTTGCCCCGCCAGCGTCTGCCGGGATACAAACCTTGTAATCCGATGATAAAACGGCGGCGGGTTTGGGGGGTGATGGTGAGATGAGGCATAGTGGCTACTCCGTTATTTCAATTGGAATCGTCAATTCATTGCCCCCCGATGAAATCACGGCGCGTTCCAGCGTGTCGTAGTGATAGAGACCGAAGCGAAGGGTATAGATGCCGGGCGCAAAACCATTTGCCACAGGGTTGTGCGGTTCCATATGAAGCGCATGGCGATCCGTGATGGTCTGCCCTTGATTCAGGGTGGTCACATCCACTATACCCTGTGCCAG
>CBKYSX010000793.1:0-2599 GCA_966690745.1 uncultured Ardenticatenales bacterium | reverse complement strand
GCCGTACCGACACCCCACCCTCCATCCCTGCTTTCAAATAATAACCCACGCGGAAATCGGCAGGGGCGGCACTAGTGATCGTCACAGTCCACTCCCCCGCTTCCGGTTGCGGAATCCGTGCCGAATACCCCTTACCACGCAAAATGGCATCGGCAGGCAACTCTACCGCTGAGAGCGTGTAGGTAATTCCCGATGGGCTAACGGCTTGAACCGTGACATCGGCAGTGGCAATCAGGCTCAGGTCCAATGCGGTCAAGCCGCCTTCCACCACAACCGTTTCAACCCGTTCCCCCGCTACTTCACCGCCGCGAAGCAGAGAATTGGATTGCACAACCATTGCGGCGGCGCGGGCGGGCGATTCGGTCAGGGTTTCCCCTTCTGTCAGCGTAGCCCGTCCCAGATAGCCAAAAAGCCAACTGATGTTATAGCGTTGCGTTTGATGGACTTCGCCATGCCGTAAATCGGAGCGGTCGGATATATGGCTGTCCCGTCCGTTCGCCCACGCGCTCCATGTGGGAACCACTCCATCATCCGCGCCCGAAATCAATCCGCAGGCGGGGTTGTACCAATCGCACTTCGAGCCACGCGCCGCGTATGCCAACACATTATTATTTTCGGCACGCGTGTCGGTAATCGAGCGAACATAGGTCATGTTCCCGGTTCGCATGTCCATGGTGGCATCATTACATTGCCATAACCATGAGCCATACCACGAACAGGCATGGTCGGCAAGGTCAGTACCGCCAAAAGGCGTACCAAAGGCGATGTACCGTTGTACGTACTGATGTCCGCCGTAGAAGACAATCGCGGTCTGGCTATCCAACCCCCCTTTGGAGTGCGCCATAATATTGACCTTGCTCACCCCGTAGTAATTCGCAATTGCCTGCAATTTGGTGGTTAAGGATTGCCCGTTATTCCAGATCGAAGAAGTGCCGCCGAGGTCTACCGCCGCCACACGGAAGCCCTGAGCGCAGGCATCCCGCACGGAATAATTACTGCCGGTCCAGGTGTTGTGGTCGCTGGTATAGCCATGCACAAAGACCACCACCGCGCCGTTTTGATTGGCAGTCGTAACAGGACCGACCCAGAAAGATTGTCCAGCGGGTTGAGAGAGAGAATTAGAACAACTGCTTTGAGCGTAAGTGGGGGAAGAAGTGAAAAATGCCGCCAGTAGTCCGATGAGTACAGCGAAGAGGAGTGCTTTGCGTCCCATGTCGCTCCTTAACCCGCATACCCCTTTGGAGGGAAAGGTAAATGGCGGGAAAACGGGGTGGTCAACTTTGACGGGGCAAGTATAAAGCGAAATGGGCAGAGGCGAAAATAGGGAATTTCACCTCCCTTGACAATTGTATAGCCTTCACCAACAATAAGAGTAAAGCAATCGCCTTCGTAGGTATGGGAACCGTATGACGCGACAACAACGACTTCTTGGCATGGCGGTAAGTATCGCCATGATGGTAACCGGCATTGTGCTGTTGGGGGCTTCGGTGGGCATTATCTTAAGTGCCTTCAGGAGCGAAACGCCCGATGGAGCCATTGCGGTTGGCGCAACACAACCCCCTCCGGCAACCATATCACAAGAAGCCACGAATGAAGTTATACCAACGCCTGCGACCCCTACTCCGCTCGTCACGGCAACTTTTACGGATGTAACGCTGAATCCAACGACAACGCCGGTTCTGCCTACCGCAACCATTGCCACGGTGCAACCTACGGAAACCACACCCGTCCCTACCTCAACGACGACCTTGACACCGCTTCCTCCGGCAACGGCAACCCCGCCCTCCATTCCCGCCACCTCAACGCCGCTATCCCCTACGCCTCCGGTCACAGTGACACTCGCCCCAACCCTTACGCCCCCGCCGCAACTGACATTGGTGACAACGCCCATCACATCGGATCCCGAAGCGTTAACTACCACGCGTTGTGCGTCGCTGGACGGGCAAACCGAAGCCGGGTTGTATCAGGTAGAATCTCCTGCTCAAATCGGGTTAGAACAACGGTTGTGTCTGGGGGGGTACCCTATGGGGGAAACAGTCACGGTTTACCTCACGGGGCGCAGTGCGATGGTAGTACCGTTGACCGATGACGATGGAAATGGTTTTGGCTATGCCGAGGTGCGCTATGTACCCACCCGTAATGACCGCAACCGCCCGTTGAATATGACCGCTTCGGCGGAAAGCGTTACCGCATCGGGGCAAATCACGATAGACCCTATTATTCCCGGTGTGGGGTTGGCTCCCGCTATTGGAACCTCGTTTGATACCTTCTATACGGTACTGACCTTCCCTGATGAATCCTCCCGTGATCTCTTTCTCTACCGTAGGGTCGAAGGCGATACCTTCACCTATGTCCGGCAGGTTCTACTTCTCCCTCAAGCAGATAATTGCGTACCGTTTAACCCCTGCTATGCCAGTGACCTCAGTTTAAGTCGTGAAGTTGCCGGGGAATATCGCTTTGTGGAATACAGCCCTGCCGGAGGGTTTCGACTATTTCCGAGTGATCTGGTTCCGTTAGGATTTGTGGTTGCCAACCCTGACCTGACAGCGACACCGGGCATTACCCCGGAAACGCCCCCCTCTTCAACACCATCAGCAGA
>CBKYSX010000792.1:0-2602 GCA_966690745.1 uncultured Ardenticatenales bacterium | reverse complement strand
GGCATCCCCTTTCCATGTGATGCAATTAATCACCATCGTCAAATGATCCAGATAAGGAGCCAGCCCCTGTTTAGTATCATCGCGCCCGAACGACACCACATAGACCGTGCGTTGTGCCTCTTCCGGCGGCGGGGCAAATCCAGTCAATAAGGATTCGGCGGAGATATGCTGAATCGGAAGCAGATCTAATACTTCCATCGTCCCCTGCGCGGCATGACCCCGCCCTGCCACCCCGATAATCAAAGGGGCATATGCCGTACGCAAGCCATCCCGCGCCAGCACGTTTCCGGCGTGAATAATGGCGGCTTCCGCTAAGGCAAAACTCCCCCAATCTTCGCCATCGTGCCGGTAATCAATCGCTTTATGTAAATTAACAAAGGGATTATCGGTATACCCTTCTAAATGCCAACGTTGCCCCAACGCCCATAAGCTATCCACGATTCCCGAAATCCCTGCGAATTTTCCGAAATAGACGGTGCGTTTCTGGAATGCCGCCAGAGCCGCATTCACGGCACGGGGGGTGTGATACAGGTCGTCCGGGACTTCATGCACCAACATTTCGTAATCTACCAGCGTACAGCCCAACCGTTTCAACCGTTTCAGCAGGGGCAGATTGCGGGACTGTGCTTTGAAGGTATGGGAGAAACAAGCGTAGACCGTGCCGGGGCGCAATTGCTCAATCTGCGGCTCTTTAATCCCTAAAATAACAGGACATCCGTCCAACGAATCTACCAGTTTCGCGCCCGCCGCTTCATACTCGTGGTCGCGGAATACCCGCTCGTATTTGTAACCCTTGCCTTCGCTCCGTTCGACCCATACTTCCAGTTCGGGGCTTTCCAACAACAAACGGCGCACATCTTCGGGGGTCAAAGGTGTGCGCCGCTCCATGCGTTTTAACTCATCCTCTTTACGGATGCCTATCGTCCACATTGACATACATTCACTTCCTAGTTACTTCGTCAGGGGGAGGGAAGCGAGAAGAGTGAAGCAATTGCTTCACTCTTCTCCTTCTTTACTTAGTTCTCTAATCTAGTTTAAGCAATCTTGCCAACCTTACAAGCCCATCCGCCCTACGCCCCGGCACAGTACGCCATCCCCACGCGATTTGACCGGCAATCATCCCCACCACCGCCCCCCCTATAATATCCAATGGATAATGAATTCCAACCCAAATCCGCGCCATCCCCATCAACAACGCACTCCCCAAAGCCACCTTCCCAATACTCAATACCCCATTCTCTCCTTTCTCCGCTCTCCGCTCTCCGCTCTTAATGACCCACGCCACCGCCCATACCACCGCCGCCGAATTGCTCGGAAATGAGCTATCGCTGGGGTAATAAAACAACAAATTGACCTCATGGGTGGTAAATGGACGGGGGCGGAACCAGAGAGCGTTACTGCCCGCCACCATAATGTTCGCCAATGCCAATGCCAGCAACGCACACACCAACACTACCCGTCCCTGTCGCTCCCTCCTAAACCACCCCGCCGCCAACATCCCCACCAACAGCGATGGCACCACATAATCATTCGCCCAAAATCGCCACCATTCATCCACTACCCACCATCGCCCCGCGAGGTCGTTTATGAAGTAAAACAAAAGGTAATCCACAACGTCCCACTACCCTTTTTGAACGTTCTCTACCCAAAAATTGCGATAATTTTGGCGCGTTCTTTCGACCCATTCTTTCCGTTGAGCGACTAGCTCTGCTCTTGTCTTATTCTCCAGGGACAATCCTCGACCCTCCAAAGAGTCAAAATAGCGGTTGTCTGCCGCATTACAGAAAAAACAGGCTGTAACATGAAACTCTGCATTTTCCCGTTCGGGATGCCCCTTTGGTAATAAATGGTCAAGGGACAAATTCAACCAGTTACTAAAACTTTCTTTTCCATCTAAGCCACAATACTGACATACAAAGTCGTCACGTTTCATTACTTTGTAGCCATATCCTCTTAGCGCATCTGAATAACTTGCCATCATATCCTCCACACTTTGACTGTTGATTGTATATTGAGATTTGAAGGTATATTGACAATTTCAAAACGACAAAATTGCTAACGTGCTGTGTCTTTCTGCCTCTGCATTATGCCATTCCTGCTTTATTTCTCTGCGCCTTTGCGTTATGCCGTTCCCTCACCGTCTCTCCGTGCCTCTGTGTTACGCCGTTGCCGCACCACCCACACCAACAGTCGCGTTGCCCAGACGGCGACTGCCGTGCCGCTACCGAACAGTACCATTAATTCCAATCCTGCCGGACCGGGTACAAAAATGAGGCGATAGAAAGTGGTGTAAAACCACCCTACCGCCCCGATAATCAATAGCATCCCCAAAGGAACCGCAAGGCGTGGCGGCAACCACTGTAAATCCACGCGTTTCGCGCCGATGGCTACTACCTGTAATGCACCCATCATGCCCACCATCACCGCCACCCAATAGCCGAGGGCAACTTCGACGGAGAGCCATAAGAGAATCGAATCGTCGCCCATCTTAGCGGAGCCGCGCCTCGTCCAACCGCGCCAAAATCGTATCCACCGTTTCCTCTACGGTCATCGCGGAGCTATCCACCCACAAACCGATTCGGGGTGTGTCCTGCCGCAATCC
>CBKYSX010000791.1:0-2611 GCA_966690745.1 uncultured Ardenticatenales bacterium | reverse complement strand
CAAAGCGCATTATCTGGAATTGTTCGGTATTCCGTTTGCCCAGGCTCCCACCAACGCAGAAGGTACTCCCGATTATGACTTTGCCGCGCTCGACCAACTCTTGCCCCATCCCACCTATGGAAAAATGTACTGGGTTTGTATTCTCAACCCAAGCATCGAAACCTTTGAAAATAAGGTTAAGCCTTTGCTGGTAGAAGCCTATGAAGCCGATGTAAAGAAGTATGGGAAACGTGGGGAACAAGGGTAACGAGGATTCAGCCTGCTCGTTGACCGATAGATGAAAAAAGGGGGAACAGAACAATCCGTTCCCCCTTTTTCAGGTAAAAATAACTTCTGGTGATGGTCGTTGACGTACCACGCACCTATCTCAATATGCACCCCGTTGGAACAACACTGTCGGTATGGTGCGGAGGAGTATCATTAAATCCAGCATGGGCGACCACCGCTCCACGTAGAAAATATCCAGCAACATCATCTCATCAAAGGTGGTGTCGCTCCGCCCGCTCACTTGCCACAAGCCGGTTAGGCCCGGCGGTGCTTCTAAGCGTTTGCGGTGCCATTCCTGATATTGCGCTACCTCATCGGGCAGGGCGGGGCGGGGACCAATCAGGCTCATATCCCCTTTAAGGACATTCCACATCTGGGGAAATTCATCCAAACTGCTCTTGCGTAAGAAGCGTCCGAAGCGTGTTACGCGGGGGTCGTTGCGTATCTTAAAAAGCGGCCCGTCCGCCTCGTTGTGCTCCTGCAATTGCTCAATTTCCGTTTCAGCACCGGTTCGCATCGAACGGAATTTAAAGACCTCAAATAGCTTACCGCCCCGCCCCACCCGTTTCTGCTTAAAAATTACCGGTCCCGGCGAATCCAATTTAATCAACAGTGCCACCAACGCGATGATGGGAGCCATTGGAATTAATACCAGCACCGATACGGCAATATCAAATGCCCGCTTATAGGCAAAATTGACCCCTTTCAGCGAGGGTTCTGCCAATCCAATCAACGGTACTCCTTTGATTTCATCAAAACTAACCTGCGTCAGCGATACCTGAAACAAATCGGGCACAATCCGAAACTCCACTCCTAGTTTTTGGCAGGCTTGAATAATATCCAGCGTTTTGCGTTGGGCATTCCATGGCAAGGTGATGATCACCTTATCTATCGCCAATTCGCGTACCAACCGGGGAATATCGGCGGTGTTTCCCAATGCCCGCAATCGCCCTATGTCTTTCTGCCGTTCGGGGTCATCATCCACAAAACCCTGCACTTGATACCCCAGCTCCGGTTGCGCTACCACATGGCGCATCAGGGCGCGTCCGCCTTCCCCCGCGCCCACAATGATAATGCGCGTTACGCCCACGCCCGCTTTGCGTAACACACTCCACCAAAACCGCCAGCCCAGCCGTGCCAGCGAGAGGTACAGTACCAACAGAGCCGCACTATAGGCAAAAACAAGGCGCGAAAAGGAGTAAAATTGATAGAAGAAGAAGAATACCACGATCAATAAAACGCTGGTGGTTGTTGCATTGATAATGCCATAGACTTCATCGAACCAGGTTGTCGCCCGTTGTGGCTTGTACAACCCTGCCAGATTCAGGTTAAACACCATCATTAAGGTCAGCGCAATGACAGTGGGCAGATAGCGGCTATAGGGGGAGAAATTTTGAAATTCGACATTCCCCCCCAATTCAACTTCATAACGCAGATACCACGCCGTAAAAAAGGCAAGCTGAATTAACAGGACATCCAGCCCTATGATCAGCCAACGGGTCCAACCCCGCTCTATTATCGTTGCCCACAGGCGCGTCATACTGTTTGCTTTAGCGCGTTGCGGTAAACTTCCGCTTGTGTACATGCGCTAACCTCCCACCGGAATGTGGTGGCTTGTTGTAATCCGGCGTTACGTTGTTCCGCGTGTAACACGTTATCGGTCAACAACTGTTCCATCGCCTCTGCCAATCCCTGTTCATCGTGCGGGTCTACTGTACTGCCTGCGCTTCCGACCACTTCCCGTAGACTGGCGGCGTTGCTTGTAATCACGGGGGTACCACACGCCATGGCTTCCAACGGAGGCAAACCAAAGCCTTCATAGCGGCTGGGGTAGACAAAGATATCTGCCGCGCCATACCACAACGCCTGCTCTTCCGAAGGAATAAAGCCCGGAAACAGCACTTCCTCTTTTAATCCCAATTGCACCACTTCGGCAAAAATATCCTCATAGCCCCATCCTTTGCCCCCTGCTAACACCAATTTTATCCCCGGCAGGTGTTGGCGTACCTTCGCAAAGGCGCGTACCAACAAAGGTATGTTTTTGCGCGGCTCCAATGTCCCCATATACAGTACGAATCTTTCCGGCAAGCCTTTGTCGCGGCGGAACGCGGCAATTGCCGTGGAGGTCGGCGGCGTGGCAAATCGTGTGTCTGTTCCAGGATAGACGACGGTAACCTTATCGGGATTTACTCCGAATTGCTCAATGATGTCCTGTTTTCCATGTTCGGCAATCGCACAGATATGCACCGCCCGTTTTACGCTTACCTTGCTCATCGTTTGTAAATAGAGCCGATTGAGCGGATTAAACGCATCGGGCACACGGAAAAAAGAGAGGTCGAAAATG
>CBKYSX010000790.1:0-2612 GCA_966690745.1 uncultured Ardenticatenales bacterium | reverse complement strand
TCTTGTTCCGGGCGATTGCCGCCGGTTTGCTCGAGCATAACGAAGTCAGCGGGCGCGACCAGATTTGGAGCGATAACCTTGATGGTACGGGAAGTAATCAGCTGGGCAAGGTGCTGATGGAAATTCGTGCCTTTTATGGTGGGGCAGACGCACCCGCCGGACACTATATCGTTGCCGACTTTACCCATCAGGTCTAACGGTTTCGTGGCGAGATTGATGAGCCGAACGCTTCAATCTCACCTCCTTTATTTACCTTACGGAGTACTAAATACGCCGCGTACCACAGATTAAGGAGCAATGGATGGCTGAAGCTACGGAAGGCTTACTAAGTAAACTGGTAAAAAAGGCACTCCTGTCTGCCGCATCGGCGGCAGGGTCAAAACTTGGTAGCAAAGCTGCCACGTATGTGCTGGACCTTTTCGGATTGAGTGGAATGGGGTTAGGGGATGTTCAGGAAACCCTTGACCTGATTTCCGAGCAAGTTAAGCAAACCGATAGCAAAGTGTCGGAGCTGATGGATGAGGTGAAATGGAAAGATGCAACGGATAGCTTTGATGGAATCTGTGCCGCCATTACCACGCATACCAAACGACTCCATGACCTGCTTGCCATCACCGACAATACCAAACGAGATGCCCAAATTACGAAGTATGTCACAACCGCCAATCCGCCCATCAACGGGATGGATACCAATCTTACGTTGATTGACAATCGAATCATGGGGCAGGGGGATGGTATCACCGGGGTAAAGGGGGAGCCACTCATCAAAAGCTACATTGAGACCCATTGGGCATCCATTTGGGACGCAAGCCCTGAAAAAACCTATGCCAATATTGAGGCGGTCTATCTGCAATGTGTTCAAATGCAACGATTGGCAACCACCTTGCTGGTGACTTATTGGAAGGCAACCGACCAAAACGAACTCGCGGATGCGGCACCCGGAGATTTGGAAAAGCGATTAGCGGCGCAATACAGCGTGATGCTGAAGTCAATACCTGATTTTGTCGCCTTGAGTAGTCTGAGCGCACCATTCGTGAAATTGGCTTTTTCCAATTTCCAAATTGCGCCGAAATATGTAGATATTGACAATGGTTGCCTCTCGCCCTCGTCTAAAGCAACCTCATCGGTTTGGAATCTATATAGAACCGCTGCGACACCCCCAACCTACCTCCTTTCACTTGCAGGAGCCATGTTTGCTGTCGAAAAAGTGGAGAGTGTGGTGATTGGAGCAATGCCTTTTCCGGGCGGTGGCGGTATGGTTTCCGAAAACGCTCACTACCTTTATATGAGTCCCATCTCCTTCGGCTTCCCATTAATTTTCACCATCGAAGCGACCGATCAACCGAATCTCCTTCGATTTGTTAATTCCGACGGGCGTACCCTCGGTTATATTAGCCGCGGGGATACGGGGTACTTGTTTGAACTGACCGGCACCACCGCCACCGCAACCAACGGGCTGGCAACCCTTGCCAATTTCACCAAAGTCCCCTCTGCGCCCCAACCCACCTTAAGCGCATGGTCACGCGCCTATTCCAATACACCGCAGGGTGAAGGTCGCTTTAAACCGGGCTTTCGTGTGCGGTATCGCGTTATTTCCGTCAATCGCTTTGGCGAGAGTGACAAAGGTGACTGGTTGCTCGCGCCTAAATCAGAAGATAGTCAGGATAACGACTTTTATTTCGGACATCACGACTTTTATTTCCCCCAAATTCAGCTCCATGACTCGGAGGGGCGAACCGAAGCCTATCGCGTTTTCCGCCAATTTCACGGCGGGGCAGAGGAAGAAGTTACCGCTGGCGGTACCTTCACAGGCGACCCGCAAAGCGGCAAACCTGTCATCTTTGATGACTTCACGCCATAGCCACCATTCCATCTAAGGTGGAGGGAAGTTTGTTTAGTAGGCTGAATCCAAATTTTCTATGCCCTACCAAAGTATCTCCCTTGCCTGATATTTGGATGGGGTGCGGCATGGTGGATGGTAAGTAGCATAAGTGTTAGTGCTATACGATACAACCAACGGAGAACGACCATGAGCAAAGCCATTGCACTCACAGACCTGATACTTACCTCCGCTGTTCAGGGGGCGATTTGGTCGCACGGGGGCACTCAGATGGACGTGAATCTTCTCTACTTTACAGAAGGAGAGGGTGTTGATGCCCATATTAATCATATGCTGGATGTATGGCTTGTAGTGATACAGGGAACAGGCGAGGCGGTGGTGGATGGCGATTCTGTACCGCTGGAAGTCGGGACCTGCCTCTATATTACCGCAGGTGCAACCCGCGCCATACGCGCCGCGAATGGTGGGTTACTCTACGCCAGCGCACATAAGAAGCGGGGTGGACTAATGCCAATCTTGCCCGATTAGGGGTAGATGCCCTTCCACCCCACTTTTCCTTGCCAGTTGCGACCCGTAGAGCCGTTCTCCCTCACAATGTGGGACAAAAGGTCACGAATAGGGGAACACGCCGCCCCCCAATAATCTATGCTGTCACTCAACAGGAATGTTGTTTTCGCACAAGGAGAGGGAAATGGAGCGCATTGCGGCGGGATTGTTACTACTGGCAACATTGTGGCTGGGCGTGTCGGGCGTAATGACGGGGACCCCATCG
>CBKYSX010000789.1:0-2622 GCA_966690745.1 uncultured Ardenticatenales bacterium | reverse complement strand
CATCCCGAATGGCATCCACCGTATACCGCCACAGTTTGGCATCCATCCATACATGAGGGTCATTAAACCCTTGAAATTCAGGAGGAGAGAGCAATTGTTCCGCCGGAATCACTTCGGCAACAGCGATGGTGCTTTTGCCCACACCATCCAATTGCTCCAGCACTTCGCCCATCTTCGATTCAAGGTGTAGCCCGTTGTAAAAGATAATATCGGCTTCCTGCAAACGTTGTACGTCCCCTTCGCTGGCGCGATAGAGGTGTGGGTCTACACCCGCGCCCATCATCTGAATAACGCTCACCCGGTCGCCGCCAACATTTCGCACCACATCGGCAATCATTCCGGTCGTGGCAATGACATTCACTTGACGGTCGGCAATATCACCGGTATCGGCACTGGTGGTATTACACCCTGTCATCAAAAGGGTCAACAGGATGAGAAGGAAAAAAGAAGAAATAGATTTCATGGTGTTCATCGTTTCGGAATTCACTCTGTCTATGGCTATTGTCATACGAAGACAGATTCACTTTTTAGGATACCCTAAAAAATATACACGGTTAAAACAAAAAGTCAAGTAGGAAGTTGGAAACACTACCCATTTCGCAAAAGGGAGGTAAGATAGCCCCAACCCGATGGACTGTATTGTTAATAGTGTGTATTCACGACAGGACGCAGGACGCGGGACGTAGAAACGACAACAGATAACACAAAGTGCACCAAGAACCACAAAGTTCACAAAGCACGGCAGGATTTTTCTTAGCATGATTGCCGTTCTCTGTGTTCTCTGTGAACTTTGTGGTTTGCCTGTCGTTTCTGCGCCCTGTATTCCGCTTCCCGTCCGTGTGGAGCGTGGTAGTGGACCTCAATCAGGCATCTCAGATGATTCAATGGCTCGACGAGGAGGTACGGCGCGACCGTGCCATGCTGGTAGAGCTCCGGCAGAAGGTGGAAAGTCAGACCGTGGAGCTGACCGACCAGAACAAGCGGGTACAGGAATTGGAAGGGCGGCTGGCGGCAACCCAGGCAAAATTAACCCGTTTCAATATTCTTGAGCAGACGATTCAGCAAACCAAAGATGAATTGGTACAGTTGATTCGCAATCAGGAATTGGAAATGGAGAAGTACGAACGGGAACAGGGCAAATCCCGACAGGTGGAACAGGAAAGCATTTCGCGGGCGATTAACGAATTGCGCCGCAGTTTGGAAGTGATTCCCCCCTTGCAAGAACGGCTGACCGTGTTGAAAGCCGAAGACCAACGGTTGAGTGAAAGCCTCATCAATTTGCAGAACCGCTTCACCAGCCACGAACGGCAGATGACGCAATTGCCCGACCGGATAGGCTATGTCGAAAGCCAAAGGGGTCAGGATGTGAAAAAAATAGGGACAATGGAAACTGAAGTCACGGAATTGTTGCGGCGGGTGGAAACGCAGGTGCAAAAAGTGCAGATTGTGGAGGATATTGCCCGTAAGACTGAACAGAATGTGAATGGTCTGGGGACCTTGCGGGAGGAACTCAATCGCAAACTCAATCAGGCTCTCGAAGAAATCCGTTTGAAAGAAGCAAGCCGGGATCGCCAGACTACCGATTGGCGCACTGATATTGCCCGTTTTGACGAGGAAATGGGCAAGCACCGTAAAGCACTGGAACGCTTTACCCGCCAGCAAGAGGACGCGCAACAGGTGTTGGTCGCCATTGAAGAATACAAGCTGATCTTGAACCGCGAACAAAAGCAGGTCGCGGAATTGCAACGGATGTCAGAAGAGCGGCAAAAGCGGGAATTTGAAGAATGGGCAACCGCCAACGAGCAACGCTGGACGAAGCATCGGTTGGAACGGGATGCCCAATGGAACCAGCAGAACAGCCGCAACGAAGCCAGCGAGATTCGCCTTAAAAAATTGGATGAGGTAGATACACAGGCGGCAGAGCGAATCCAACGTATCCAACGTGAACTGATTACGATGCAAGAGGAGTACCGCAACAAGCTCAAAGAATTGTGGCAATGGCAGGAACGACAAGCCATTTACTCCCTCGATCAGGTGCGCCGTTGGTACGATGAAACCCACGCCGCCCTCGCCGAGCGGGGACACGACAAGTAATTTTTACAGTGGGGATTGCCTGCAAGCAATCCCCACTGTAAATCTACCCTCCTATGCGTGTAATTGGCACTGCCGGACATGTGGATCATGGCAAATCCACATTAGTCGAAGCCCTAACGGGGATGAACCCGGACCGCTTGAAAGAGGAGCGGGAACGGGAGATGACCATTGAATTGGGCTTTGCATGGCTAACCCTGCCCGATGGGGAAATGATCAGTATTGTGGATGTGCCGGGGCATGAAGATTTTATCCGCACGATGTTGGCGGGGGTAGGGGCGGTTGATGTGGCAATGCTGGTCATTGCCGCCGACGAATCGGTGATGCCCCAGACCCGCGAACATCTGCATATTCTGGATTTGCTGAAGGTGCCGCGCGGGATTGTGGTTTTGACCAAAACCGATCTGGTAGAGGAGCCGGATTGGTTGGAGCTGGTACAGGTTGAAATCAGTGAAACCCTGACCGGAACGGTCTTAGAAAACGCCCCGATTGTTCCGGTGGCGGCACGGTACGGGCAGGGGATACCCGACC
>CBKYSX010000788.1:0-2627 GCA_966690745.1 uncultured Ardenticatenales bacterium | reverse complement strand
AGCGTTGCGTTGGAGGAGGTTCACGCCCTTTTGCAAACACAACCTGCCACGCAAGGCTTAAAATGGGTAGACCCCTATGATGCCCATCTCACCCTCAAGTTTCTGGGTGAGGTTCCGATTCCGCAATTGCCTACGATTGTGGACGCACTGGATGCTGTTGCGGAACGGTGGGACCCATTTGAAATTACCTTAGAAGCGTTGGGCGCGTTTCCAAATGTCCATCGCCCGAATGTAATGTGGGTGGGGGTGTCACAAGGGCAAAAAACGATAATCCATCTCTACAACGCGGTAGAGGTTGCTTTGAAAAAGGTGGGAATCAAGCCGGAACGGGGTGAATTTTTCCCGCATATTACAGTGGCACGGCTTCCGAAAGAATGGGATACAGCGCAACGGCAAGCCGTAGGGGATTTGGTAGGAATGGTGGAGCTTCCGTTCATTCCATCTTTTACCGTAGATGGGGTTGCACTGATCCGTTCGCTGTTGACCCCCGAAGGACCGGAGTATACCCGCCTCGGACATTCCGTTTTCAATGAACCCCCCCCTTTACAAGATGACGATTGGGAAGACGAGGAGTAGAAAGAGGGAGTTATGACGAAACACGAACGGCTGGCGATTTTCACAGGCAATGCCAACCCGACCCTCGCCGCACATATCGTTAAGGCGATGAAGCGTCCGTTGGGGAATGCTGAAGTAAGCCGATACCGCGATGGCGAAACCCGTGTCCTGATTATGGATGATATTCGGGATTCGGACGTGTTTTTAATTCAACCCACTTCCCCCCCCGTCAATCAAAATCTAATGGAGCTGTTGGTGATGATTGATGCGGCGCGTCGTGCATCCGCAGGGCGGATTTCGGCGGTAATTCCCTATTACGGCTATGCCCGCCAGGAGAAAAAGACGGCGGGGCGGGAACCCATTAGTGCAAAATTGGTGGCGGATTTGCTCACCCAGGCAGGAGCCGACCGTATACTGGCAATGGATTTATCCGCCCCTGCCATTGAAGGGTTCTTTAATATCCAGGTAGACCACCTCACCGCAACCCCTCTCCTCGTGCGGCATCTGATGAAGCAACAGATTCAGAACCCTGTTGTGGTTGCGCCCGATGTGGGGGCAGTACGGCGGGCGGACCGGGTGCGGCAGGCGTTGGGAGGCTGTCCCTTGGCGATTCTCTTTAAGGATCGTCCCCGCCCCGACGAGGTGGCAATTCAGGGCATTGTGGGGGATGTAGCGGGGAAATTTGCGATTATCGTGGATGATTTGATTTCAACGGGGAATACGCTCATCGCGGCGGCGGAAACCTGTCTGGCGCAGGGGGCAACCCATGTGGTGGCAATGGCGACCCATGGGGTGTTTGCCGAGGGTGCGATTGAACGGCTTCATGCCAGCCCGATTGAATTAACCCTTGTTACCGATACGATTCCGATTCCCGCCAACGCCCCGGGGATTGAAGTGGTCTCCGTCGCGCCCATGCTCGCCGAGGTGATTAATCGCGTTCACTATGGTATTTCAGTTAGCGACCTGGTACGGGATATGATGCCGTCTTGACGGGACGCAGGACGTAGAAACGGCAGTTGAACCACAGAGAACACAAAGAACACAGAGAAAAAAACTGTCGTGCTTTGTGAACTTTGTGATTCTTCGTGTCCTTTGTGTTTTCCGTAAGTTGTTTCTGCTTTCTGCTTTCTGAGTTCTAGGTCCCGTCGTCAGACAACAAAAAAGGACAGGTATCAAAACCTGCCCTTTAAGTGGACCTGAAGGGACTCGAACCCTTGACCTATGCATTGCGAACGCATCGCTCTCCCAGCTGAGCTACAGGCCCCCGGTGGTATTTGAGCGACATTTAAGTCGCCTTGGAGTAAAGGTCAGTATAGCACAGTGCCTCTAAACGTCAAGAAACGTTGCCCTTAAATGGGGTGCAACTATAATCATCGCGGAGTGGAAAAAGTCCCGTTTTTCATGTTTTGTAATAGAGGAACACCATGCCTGTTGCTCTGTCCAGTCGCTCGTTCGGTCCGAACCAACCGTTGGATGAAGACATCCGCCTTGCCGCGGTGAGCGGCTTCCCGTGGCTGGTGGTGGATGCCGCCAAAATGCAGGCGTTTTTAGACGCGCCTGATTTTGACATCCGTGACCTGACCCGTCTGTTCTTACGCACCCAACCCGCCGCTGTGGATGGATTAACCATAGATGCGCCTGACCCTGTACATCTGCCGATGGTGGAGGCGTATTGTAAAGATGCGCGGCGGGTTAAAGCCCCGGTTCTGGTGGTGCGTTGTGATGCCCCCGATGAACGATTGGCGGAATTTGCCGATGTTGCCCAGCGATGGAGTACGGTGCTGGCACTGGTTCCGCCAACCGGACAGCTTGGCATGTTGACCAATCTTTTAGAGGAATTAGACCACCCTGCACTCGGTTTGTATATAGATATTGTAGAACTCTATCGGGGTGGGGATAGTTTAAGTGAGGCTGAAGTCGGGCGTGTGGTGATGGTGGGGGTAGGGGATGAAACCGCCGATGCCCTTTCGGCATTGCCGGGTCATGGCATTATTCCCGTTGCGCCGTTGCTTGCCCCGATTCACGCAAGTGACTTTAGCGGGTTATATGTGCTGGATGTAGCAATGGATGAC
>CBKYSX010000787.1:0-2628 GCA_966690745.1 uncultured Ardenticatenales bacterium | reverse complement strand
TGCTGATTCTATTGTTGTCCCTAAACGCGACAGCGATTTTTCTGCGAAATCGTTTCCAAACACGATTGTAAACGACTTCGCCTCTGAGTTAGACCCCTAAAGAGGATGAGATGACTGCTACGGCTGAGCGTGACACCAAACATATCACGAAAATTCAGAATCCGATTCTGGCAACGCGGGACTTACAGTTGTTCTATGGTTCCAAAGAAGCATTGCGTGATTGTACGTTTGAAATCCCGACCCACCAGATTACGGCATTAATTGGTCCGTCGGGGTGCGGCAAGAGTACCCTGTTGCGCTGTTTTAATCGCATGAATGACCTGATTCCGATTGTGAAAATCAACGGAGAGGTTATTTTCCAGGGCAATAATTTGTATGACAAACGGATAGACCCTGTGGAAGTGCGGCGCAAAATCGGGATGGTCTTCCAAAAGCCCAATCCCTTCCCCAAAACGATTTATGAAAATGTGGCGTGGGGAGCGCGGATTAACGGGTATAAAGGGAATATGGATGAATTGGTGGAGCGGTGTTTGCGCCAGGCGGCGTTGTGGGATGAAGTCAAAGACCAATTAAAGAAAAGTGGTCTGGCATTATCGGGGGGGCAACAACAACGCTTGTGCATTGCCCGCACCATCGCCACCGAGCCGGAAGTCATTTTGATGGATGAACCCTGTTCCGCGCTTGACCCGATTGCAACCCTTCGTATCGAAGAGTTGATGATGGATTTGAAACAGAATTACACCATCGCCATTGTGACGCACAATATGCAACAGGCAGGGCGCGTCAGCGATTATACAGCGATGATGATGTTGACCGAAGACCGCCAGGCGGGCACGGTGATTGAATTTGACCAAACCAAACAGCTGTTCACCAACCCGCACGACAAACGCACTGAAGATTACATTTCGGGACGCTTTGGATAAATCAGAGCCAAGAATTAAGAGTGAGGAGTGAAGATTCTTCACTCTTCATTCTTCACTCTTAAATCGAGGAATTATGGCATCGGTACGTGGGAATTTTGAACACCAACTGAACAGTCTTGGACACCGCCTACTTCGCATGGGCAGTTTGGTGGATGAAGCCTTAGAAATTGCGATGCGGGCATTGGTGGATCGGGATAATGCGCTGGGGATGCGCGTCGTGCGGGATGATAAGATTATTAATCAATTGCGCTACGACATTGAAGAGCAGAGCTATACGCTGTTGGCAACCCAGCAACCGATGGCAACCGACCTGCGGCGCGTGACGGCAACCATTTCGATTGCCACCAATATGGAGCGCATGGCAGACCATGCGGCGGGTATTGGCGTGCTGGCGCGGCGGCTGAACAAAGAGCCGGAATTGAAACCATTGGTGGATTTGCCGCGCATGGCGGAAATCGGGCGCAGTATGTTGCGCCACGCGCTGGATTCTTACATCACGCTGGATGTGGATTTGGCGAAGGATACCGCCAAAGAGGACAAAAAAATCAATTTACTGAACGAGCAAGTTCTGCGTGAATTGCTGACCTACATGATTGGCGACCCTACCACTATACGGCGCGGCACCTATTTATTATGGGTGGCGCACAATCTGGAACGGGTGGGCGACCGCGCCAAGAATATCTGTGAACGGGTGGTGTACGTGGCTTCGGGGCAGTTGTTCGATTTCGACAGCCAAACCGAAAACGAAGCGGATTTGGATTCCCATGACGTTTTACCGACGGTGTAGTTATTCAGGAATTGATGCCGGTATGACGCAAACGATTCTGCTTGTAGAAGATGATGAAGCCTTCCGCGAGGTGCTGGCATATAGCCTGCGCCGCGAAGGATATGACGTGCGCGAGGCGCGGGACGGGCAAGAAGCGTTGCATCATGCCCGCGAAGATGGTCCCGATTTGATTGTTCTGGATGTCATGTTGCCGGGGCTGGATGGCTTTTCCATCTGCCGCATTTTGCGGGCGGAAATGGAGACCCCGATTATTCTGCTGACGGCACGAATGGGCGAGATGGACAAAATCGTCGGGCTTGAATCAGGTGCGGACGATTATGTAACCAAACCGTTCAGCACCGGCGAACTGGTGGCGCGGATTCGGGCAGTCATGCGCCGTTCCCGCCCGGCACAAAGCGGCTTGGTAATTGAACAGGGTCCGTTGCGCCTGAATTTGGAACGCCGCCGCGCTTACCGCAATGAAAGGGAATTAACCCTTAGCCCGAAAGAATTTGATTTACTGGCGGAACTGATGCGCCATCCGGGAATCGCCCTTTCCCGCGATACACTGATGGATCGGGTCTGGGGCTATGATTTTATGGGCGACACGCGCACGGTAGATGTGCATATTCGCTGGTTGCGTGAAAAAATCGAAGAAGAGCCTTCACATCCCAATTATATTCAGACGGTGCGCGGGGTCGGCTATCGCTTTGAGGTGTAGGGAGATAGAGGGTAGAGGTAGAGCGGTAATACGATACCGGTACTTCTCAAGAAGCGGTATAAACCGGGTTTTTGCCCTGTCGAGTGCAAAGACCCGGTTTTTTTTTGTGGGCTGATCTCCCTCCGCTCTGCATGAGCCATGATTGTTGTTCGTAGGGGCGGGTCACACCTTACGGAGGGTATGGCATGAAACTTGTGACCCGCCCGCCGTTATCTATG
>CBKYSX010000786.1:0-2631 GCA_966690745.1 uncultured Ardenticatenales bacterium | reverse complement strand
TCCCCCTTGTGAATCATGGTGATGAGAGGAAAGCCATCTGAATCTTCCCCTCCGCTCTGAATCAAATCGTTACAGGTTGTTCTTTTGGTTGGCTATTGGTACGCTGAACATAAAAAAGCATCATGGCGGCGGTAATTCCCGTACCGAGGGCGGCATTGCCGATGATGCTGATAAGGCGACCAGCGGGTGTTCCCGTCAGGCTTTGCCAGATGAAAGCGAAGCCCCACGAGAGGATAACAGTAATAAAGATGAAGCCATACCCACTCCGCCAGTGAGGATTATCCGGGTGGCGACGCAGTAAATGGGCACTATCATTGGGCGCGGCAACAATGCCATGCTCTCCGATAATCATGGCGGCGATGGTGAAGTACAATTGCACCCCGATCCATACTGCCCACCACACACCAAACAGGAATAACAATGTAAATACCGTGACTGCCGCGCCCGGAAGGAGCAGGGCAATCACGGCCACAAACAGCGACATCACAACCATTGCGCCCAATAAAATTAATAAAATTAACAAACCTAAGCCGACGACCTTTACAAAAGAGCGCAAAATCGCGGTAATTTTTAACATGGCGCGATTGTTGGTAATCGCATAGGCTACGGTATGGAGCCAACTGACATTCATCAACACGCCCAATAAGGTTAGCCCGATAAAAGCACTAAAAAAGCCGATAGGGTTATCCAACGACCAAAAGATGTCGGTGGGGGTTACGGTCGCTCCTACCATGACCGACGGAAAAAACAACCCGCTTGGTACTGCCCACCCCCAAAAGTTAATTTGGGAGATTTGTTGGCTCAATCCGTCATACAGGGCTTGGGTTTGGGTGGCAAGGTCGGGGTCGGGTGAGCCGACCAACATGGAACTCAGGTTGAGGGGTGGAAAGGCGGCTTGGCGCAAACTTTCCCCGATCACGAGGGGCGGAGCCAGCCACAAGAATAAATCAAAAGCGATGGGGAGAATCAACAACCACGCATGACGAGCCATGAGTGCCAGCCCGGCAGAGAGTGTATCTATCATTCCCAAAGGGGTTGGAAGTAAGGTCGTTCGTGCTTGTCGGTTCACTCGATTATTTTAGCATATAATGAAGAAAACAAGAAGTTCCTTCGTGCAAGCATCGGAACAGGTGTTCGGTTTTGCGGGTCATTTTTTGTGCCGAATCGTGTCAATCAGTATACTATGGGGGTACGACAAGATTGGTTGAATTTAACAATTGTTGAGGGCTGGACGACTTACGGCAGGAACACAAAGAACACGAAGAAGGCACAAAGTTCACAAAGAACGACAAAATATTTGAGGGTGTCCAAAACGCCTTCACTTTGAATGTTAGCTATGAATACGCTAAAAAAGCGCGGACAACAAATCGCGGCGGCGTTGTTGGTGGCGACCGGGGTGGTGGGAACGGCGTATGCGATGCAACGTCCCAGCCCAGCCGTAGAGTCATTGGCATTGACTATTGCGACGGTAGTACCAACCCCGACTGTAACGGCTACGCCAACCCCTGCACCAATTGTTGTTTTTGTCAGCGGGGAAGTATTGTCGCCGGGGGTGTATACCTTGCCGCCTGAAAGTCGCGTGGTGGATGCGATTGAGGCGGCGGGTGGGCTGACAACGGATGCCGATGCGAGTGCTGTCAATCAGGCAATTGTATTGGAAGACGGAATGCAGATTCATGTGCCGGAGATAGGGGAGGCGGCAACCCCATTGCCCTTGTCCGGCGGCGGTGATAGCAGTGACGCGGAATCGTCTGGCAAAATTAACATCAATACGGCGACCCCTGAAGAATTGGATACATTGCCGGGAATTGGTCCCGCATTGGCAGAGGCGATTATCCGCCATCGTGAAACCAATGGTGTATTTGAGAGTGTGGAGCAATTGGTGGATGTGCCGGGGATCGGGGACGCAACGTTGGCGGAAATTCGGGAATTGGTAACGGTGGAGTAGAAGGGCGGGACGCAGGACGCGAAAGCGGGAACGGCAGTAAACCATAGAGGTCACAAAGATCACAGAGAACGACATAGGGAAATTGAATTGATACACCTGTGTGACCTCGATACACTTGAACGGAGATGTTGCAGGAATAAAAGAGAGGAGAAAGGAGAGCAACATTTTGCAAATCTCTTCTCTCTACAACGGAGTTGAAATGATACGAATCCTTCATTTTGCCGATTTGCATCTGGGGGTGGAGAACTACGGGCGGGTTGACCCGAATACGGGGTTGAGCAGTCGGCTGGGGGATTTTCTCGCGGCGTATGATTTTATTATTGACTACGCCCTGAACCACCCGATTGATCTGGTGGTCTTTGCGGGGGATGCGTTCAAGAACCGTGACCCATCGCCTACGCACCAACGGGAATTTGCGAAACGGATCGGGCGATTGAGCAAGGCAGGGATTCCAACGTTCTTGTTGGTCGGTAACCATGATTTGCCCAATGCCATGCGCCGCGCCCACGCGATTGAAATTTTCTCAACGCTGGATATTCCCCATGTGACCGTCGCGGAACGTCCGGGCTACCACCGCATTGAAACCCGCAACGGCGTGATGCAAATTGTTGCTGTCCCCTGGGTAACGCGGGGGGTACTCGCGGCGATGGCGGCGCAACAGGGGCAGGAAAACGGAGCCTCGC
>CBKYSX010000785.1:0-2639 GCA_966690745.1 uncultured Ardenticatenales bacterium | reverse complement strand
TTGGATGAACTTCATGCGGGGGAAGTGGGGTACATTGCCACCGGCTCGAAAGATGTGCGCGAGGTGCGGGTAGGGGATACGGTGACGCTCGCCGCCAGCCCTGCCAAAGAGGCACTTCCCGGTTACAACCCCGCCAAGCCGATGGTTTTTGCCGGAGTGTATCCTACTGATTCGGCAGATTACCCTGATTTGCGGGATGCATTGGAAAAACTCCAACTGAACGATGCCGCCCTAACCTTCGCCCCCGAAAGCTCGCAGGCATTGGGCTTTGGGTATCGTATCGGGTTCCTTGGCTTGTTCCACATGGAAATTATCCAGGAGCGGTTGGAACGGGAATATAACCTTGACTTGATTGCCACTGCGCCCAGTGTGGCATATCAGCTAGTGATGACCGATGGCGCAGAGCTGGAAATTGACAGCCCCGCCCAACTGCCCGACCCGACCAAAATTGATAAAATTTTGGAACCATGGATGGGGCTAACGATTTGGACTCCCGATACCTATATCGGGGGCATCATGGAATTGGTGACGAAGCGGCGCGGCATTTATAAACACATGGAATATATGGATAGTAGCCGTGTCCAGATTACTTACGAATTGCCGCTCTCCGAAATCATCATTGATTTTTACGACAAACTCAAAACCATCTCGCGGGGCTATGCTTCGATGGATTATCATTTCCTCGATTACCGCCCCGATGTACTGGTAAAGATGGATTTGCTGGTCAATAGCGAACCATTAGATGCACTTTCTATCATTGTTCATCGTGATTTCGCATACAGTAAAGGTGATGCTTTAACACGCAAATTGAAAGAAGTCATCCCACGTCAACAGTTTAAAGTACCTATTCAAGCCGCTATTGGTAATAAAATCATCGCACGTCAAACAGTTGAGGCGTATCGTAAAGATGTACTTTCAAAGTGTTACGGTGGGGATGTCAGCCGTAAAAGGAAACTTCTTGAAGCACAGAAAAAAGGTAAAGCCAGAATGAAAATGTTCGGAAGTGTCGAAGTTCCGCAAGAAGCATTCCTGGCAGTGCTGAAATTGGAAGAAGAATAAACAAAGAACACAAAAGCCCTGTCTTTTACAGGGCTTTTGTGTTTTTCAATTTCCATTCGCTTTCCCCGCACATTTTGGGGAGTAAAGTAGAGTGCTATGCGACCCTTCCAATCCTTATCCATGCGTGGACAATTACAACGCCTCGGCACGCTTGCCCGCACCGCCTTGACGCATTACCACCTTAACGACCCCCGCATTACCCCTCTACGCCACGAAGCCAATACCACTTTTCGTGTCATCACCGCCGGTGGTGAACAATATGTCATGCGAATCCAGCGTCCCGGACAACGCACCCTCGAAGCCATTCACTCCGAAATCCTCTGGCTTAATGCGCTACGACGGGACACCAATTTAGCCGTGCCGGAGCCGATTCCCACGCAGGAGGGTGATTTTCTCGTCACGGTTACAGTAGCAGGGGTACCCGAACCGCGTACCTGCGTTCTTTTTCGCTGGATGGCGGGACGTTTCCTCACAGACTATCTGAAACCTATTCATTTAGACCGGTTGGGACGATTCATCGGGCAGTTGCATCGTCACACCGCGAATTGGCAGATTCCGGCGCAATTCGTGCGGGGGCGTGTGGAGTCAATGAGCGGGAATGCCCGTCAAAATTCTCGCTACGATCCATTCACAACCCCGACAAATTCCACCCCACATCTCTCCGAAGCAGATGTCACGCAAACAGTTTCCCTTGTTCGCTCTCTTTGCTCCACTGAAGATGTCCGTAACGTTGAACGGGCACTCGATCACGTTCAAATCGTTCTCCACGCCCTGGGCACGGGTGCTGATACCTTCGGCTTAATCCATGCGGATCTCCATCAAGAAAACCACTTTTTCCATCAAGGGCAGGTTCGTGCGATAGATTTTGATGATTGCGGTTGGGGGCATTATCTCTATGACCTCATGGTTCCCCTTTGGGCAACACAATTCAGCCCCATCTACCCCGCTTTACGCCTTGCCTTACTGAATGGCTATCGCGCCGTACAACCCCTCTCCCCGGACCACGAAAATTATTTGCCCGCCTTTTTCGCGCTTCGCCAAATTCAGATCCTCGTGTGGGTGCTGGAATCCCGCGACCATCCAGCCTTTCGTTCCGTATGGGTTGAATGGGCACGGACTGAACTCGAACGATTGGAACAGGTACTGATAAAGGAATGAGGAAATTTTCACCCGATGAACAATCAGAAAAATGAAAAAGCCTCTGCTTCGCATACAGAGGCTTTTTTGTATCGGGGATGAAGATTGCTCAGTTGACTCTGGGGGGAGCGCAACGTAACCTTCTATTCAGATGAGATTAGTCGGCAGAAACTTCGTCGCGGACCAATACGCCGATTTCGGGACCGGAAGCCATATTTTCCGGTCGCCGTTCGACACAAAATTTAACCGCGGTTCGTTCCTTACCATCAATTTCAATCTCAACGAATACAGGGACGCACACGATGTCAATACCATCTTGTTGCAGATAGCCTCTTGCGATGGCAACTGCTTTGATGGCTTGGTTCACCGCACCCGCGCCGATGGCTTGTACGTCGGCTTGCGACCCACTGCGAATGACACCGGCGATGGCTCCTGCCACAGAG
>CBKYSX010000784.1:0-2641 GCA_966690745.1 uncultured Ardenticatenales bacterium | reverse complement strand
TTAGAGAGGAGAATAGAGAGTGGAGCGCAATGCAATCTAAGACTCCCTTCTCTCTACTCTCCTCTCTCTAAAGGATTCGTATGTCCAACCGTACCCGTGTGGTGATAACCGGGCGAGGGATTGTCTCGCCGATAGGCAATTCCATTACTGAGTTTTGGGAAAACCTGACCCAGGGCAAAAGTGGAATTCGCAAAATTACCCATTTTGATGTTTCTTCGATGCCAACCCAAATTGCAGGGCAAATTGAGGAATGGGATCCGTCGCTCTGGATGGATAAAAAAGAGGCACGGCGTATGTCCCGCGCCTCGCAATTGGTGATTGCGGCGGCAAGTCAGGCAATGAGCGATGCCGGGTTGGATGGGCAAGACCTTGATGAAGATGCCAGTGTCTTGCTGGGGACAGGGTACGGCGGGATTGACAAAGCCGAAGAAGGCACGGTGCAGGTGAATAGCGAAAGGGGTTGGAAAGCCATTCAACCCTTCACCCTTGCCGCCTCGTTGCCCAATATCCCGGCATATCACATTGCCCAACGCTTCAACATTCGCGGACATCTCAGTACGGTTTCCGCCGCCTGTGCATCCGCCACGCAAGCCATTGGTGAAGCGGCAGAACTGGTTCGGCGCGGACGCTCCCCGATTGTGGTGACAGGTGGGGTTGAAGCCCCTGTGATCGAAGTCTGTATGGGTGGTTTCTGCGCCATGCGCGGCATGAGTATTAAAAACGACGACCCCGAAGGGGCGGTACGTCCTTTCGACAAAAATCGGGATGGTTTTTTGATTAGTGAAGGGGCGGGGGTCTTTGTGCTGGAATCGCTGGAACACGCCTTAGCGCGGGGCGCACATATTTACGGGGAAATTGTGGGAAGTGCCTCCACCAGTGATTCTTACCATATTGCCCAACCCGACCCGGAAGGGCGCGGCGCGGTACGGGCAATGAAACTGGCGATGAAAGATGCAGGGATTGCACCGGAAGCGGTAAATTATATTAACCCGCACGGACCGGGAACCCCGCTAGGGGATGCCATCGAAATCAACGCGATGAAGAGTGCGTTCGGCGAAGCGATTTACGATATTCCCATTTCCAGCACCAAGAGCATGGTCGGTCATGCGATGGGGGCGGCAGGGGCATTGGAAGGCATGGCAACCTTGTTAACCATCGAAAACCAGACCCTCCACCCTACGATTAATTGCACCGACCCGGAAGACCCCGACCTTGATTTTGTGCCCGTTTCCCGTCCCCATACCGTCAAATACGCTATGTCCAACAATTTTGGGCTGGGTGGGCAAAACGCAAGCCTGATTTTAGGAAAGTATGAGAATGGGCATAGCCCTTCTACCTAGAGTGAAGAGCGAAGGGTGAAGATTCTTCGCTCTTCACTCTTTTCTCCTCTTTATGAAACTTTACACCAACGACCCCCTCATCACCCGCAAACAACGTATTGGCTTCTGGTTTACGCTGATTGGCGTGGCGGGCATGGTCGGGGCAATTTTTGTCTCCCAGACCCCCGAAAATGTCATTATCGCGTGGCTGATTTCGCTGGCGGGGTTGGCTTCCGCCCTGTTCGGAACCTACCATATCAATCGCTGGGCACGTCGCCCCGTTTCCCATCAATCGGTGGCGCAGGTGTTGGAAAAATTGGGTAGCCGCCATCTGCTGGTGAATCATCTTGGGGTGGTGCCTCATCTTCTGCTGACCCCCAAAGGGGTGGTCGGAATTCGGGTGAAACGGTATGAGGGTCCGGTGCTGTATCATGCTGAAACAGAACGATGGCAAGGAAAAGTCTCACTGGGGCGGCTCTATATGCAGGGGATGACTGCCGAAGGATTGGGCAATCCCACCGCCGATGTGAAACAGAACGAAACTGCCATTAAAACCTGGTTGGATGCAAACGATTTGAGCGATGTGCCGGTGGCTTCCATTGCCTATTTTCTGATGCCCCGCGTTACCTTCGCCGGGGACCCGCCCCCGGTTCCCGTCGCCCAGCCGGATACCCTCAAAAAGAGTGTACAAGAGCAATTTGCCGATCTGCCTATCTTACCGCACGATACCTACGAACGGCTTCGACTGTTAATGGAAGAACAGGCGGAATCCAAAGGGTTAAGTGCAAGTACCCCCGAAAAGCGGGTACGGGTAAAAGGGCGCGGGGCTTCCACGGAAAAGTCCGTGCGCGTAAAAGGCAAAAGCCGCCGAAAAGCATAACAAGAGTGCAGAGATGAGAGTAGAGAGAACGACAGACATTGTTTTTCGTTGCTCTTCGCTCTTCTTTCTCATCTCTCCCCTCTATACCAAGGAGATTCATGGATAGTCTGACGACCGCACTTGATATTCCGACCGTTTTTGGCTTTATCATGTTTTTTGCCGCCTTAATGTCTACCCGCAGTGGGCGGCGGGATGCCAAAGGCACATGGCGTTCTGCCTATGGCGTGTTGGTCTTATCCGTCCTCCATATTGGCTTCCTCTATAAATTTTTCGTCAATCCTCAGACCGGCTTGCTGGGCAATTTCGACAGCGAGGCGTGGGCGGCACTGACGGCGGCGGCAATCGCAGGTATTGCGGCAGATGATGATGCCGATGCGGTCGGGTTGCTGTTGGTGCTGTTGGGGATTGCTCAGGTTTCCATGCTTGCCGGAGTGCTGAATTT
>CBKYSX010000783.1:0-2642 GCA_966690745.1 uncultured Ardenticatenales bacterium | reverse complement strand
TCTAACCCACGCCGATAATCAAAAGTATTGTTGCCGATGGTCAACCCGTTTAGATGGGGATAGGCAATATAAATGGCAACCGCCGCGACGAGTACTACGCCGAGCAGTGATATTAACGTTCGGGATTGCATACGGTCCTTTATCCGGCATAAATATCCTCCCATCTGGTGCGGGAGGATAAGATATGAATCAAAGTGGCTCCGTGCCAACCCTGTTAGTATACCACTGTATAGAGAGAAGGGGTTAATTCAGGACGTGCAAAAGGGGAAATGAGAAACGAGAATAAATTTTTAACCCCTGCTCCTTCTCTCGTTTCCCTTTTCTCTATTTTAGTACCACATTTCCTACTACATTTGATACAACCTTTTGTATAAAACGCTTGTCTAGCGGTTCGGTTTCTGGTACAATGCCCCTATATAAGCATAGGGTGGGGTATCATGCCCCAAGATATGTCCCATTTGCATTTTCAACGATAAGGGAGGCACAGATGACCTCTTGGCGTATCGGGCAACGATGGTGGGCACTCGCTATCGTATTCCTTACTTTCTTTACCACTGTGTCGGGTGTGGTTGCCGCACCCCCGGCTCAAAGCAACAGCCGCTACTTTTCCCAAACCGGGCAAACCGTATCGGGCGGTTTTTTAACCTTCTTTGATAAGTATGGGGGTGTGGCGATTTTTGGCTATCCCATTACGGGCGAAATCTTTGAAGATGGCGAAACGGTGCAATATTTCCAACGTGCCCGCCTGGAATGGCATCCCGACAATCCTCCCGCCTATCGTGTGCAATTGGGATTGGTGGGGCAGGATTTGCATGGTGAAGCCACACCCCGCGTTCAACCGCTTGCCGCCACCAGCAATCGGCGGGTACGGTACTTTAATGAAACGGGACATAATGTGACCAACGTTTTCCTGGATTTCTGGAATGCGAATGGAGGCTTAGATGTTTTTGGCTATCCGTTGGGCGAAGCCTTCACCCGCGATGGAGTGACCTATCAATGGTTCCAACGTGCCCGCTTTGAATATCGCAACAACCGTGTCGAACTTGGCTTGATCGGGTTGGAACTTCGTACCGGTGACACCCGCGCTCCTTCCGCACCGATTCCGAATGCCCCGTTGCCTACCGATAACGTGCGCCGCCGCCAATTCCCCGAAACCGGGCAAACCGTACAGGGAGCATTTTTGGACTATTGGGAAAGGCGGGGTGGAGCGGCACGGTTCGGCTATCCGATTTCGGGTGAATTCACGGAAGGTACCAAAACAGTGCAATACTTTGAGTATGCCCGTTTTGAATATGTGCCAACCAATCCGGCGGGGTCGCAGGTTTTATTGGGGTTGCTGGGAACCGAAATTCATGGGGTCGAGCCGCCCGTCAACAATTTTGCACCCCCCTGGAATACCAATTACCGCTACTTCCCCGAAACCGGGCATATGGTAAGCAATGCCTTCCTGCGCTATTTTAATGCCAATGGTGGGTTAGAATTGTTTGGCTACCCCATTACCGAAGCATATAGCGAAGGGGGGGCAACGATTCAATGGTTCCAACGGCGCAAACTAATTTTTGCGAATGATACCGTGCGCGAAGAAGCCTTGGGGCGGGTGCGCTTCAACCCCGACAATGAAGGGCGTTTTCAGCCGCAACAAATCTTCCTGTTGTTGGTAACGGATAACCCGACGATTGGAACCAAATTGGGCAAAGGGTTAGAAGACGCACAAAACCCGACCATCGCCTATCAACCGTTTGAAGGGGGGCAGATGGTATGGCGGGGCGACACCAACCAAATTTTTGTCTTCTATAATGACAGCAGTTGGCAGGTGTATGACAACCCATGGCGACCGGGCGAACCCGTCAGTGCCAATCTACAACCCCCAGCCGAACGGTACGAGCCGGTGCTGGGCTTTGGCGAGGTGTGGCGGTCGCTGGGCGCATCGGGGAGCAAATTAGGGTGGGCAACCGATACGCAGAGCGATGGGCGCGGTACGGCGCAACGCTTCCAATTTGGGACAATGCTCTATAACCCTGTGAATGACCTTATCTATGTGATGTATTCAGGGCAGAATTGGTTAGAATACGATAACCTCTACCCGAACTTTACGCCCGAACAACCGTAAAACAATTTCGGTTACTAAAAAAGGGTGCTTCCCGATCTATCGGGAAGCACCCTTTTTGTGTTAGCAACTAGGTGAAAAGATATGCACTTCAAGTAGGTATTAGGCAGGGTTGCATATTTCCGAGACGCTATTACAATGGCGTTTGTTCGCTCCCCTTTATTTGCCTCTCATAAATGGTAAGGGGCTTGTAATATCGGTTGCCACCCATTGTTGTCTAATGTTGCCTCTTCCTTCTACTCTTCCCCGAAATGCGAGAACCATGAAACGCACTCTCCAACTCCTTGCCCTATTCGTCATCGGGTTACTCGTGCTATTTGCCGGAAGCACGTTTATCACGCCCACCTCCGTTTCTGCCGCCAATGATGTATGGCAAGATGTCGCAGAAGCCCGTATCCCTCAGAGCGGTATCCGCCAGATTGTACCGGTTACCTACCGCACCTTGCAGTTAGATAGCACCGCTTTACGCACCCAATTGGCAAACGCGCCTTGGGAATTGACGACAGCCGCGAAGCACTCCCCTTTGATTATCGAA
>CBKYSX010000782.1:0-2646 GCA_966690745.1 uncultured Ardenticatenales bacterium | reverse complement strand
TATCTAAATGAAGTGCTAAAATTAGAAGGCTTCCCCCGAACATGGGAAGCCTTCAACACCACTTGTAATGCCCATCTTGCCGTCAGTCCATCTCCCTGCCTCTCCCTCTTTCCCACCGGGGAAATCGCCACCCTCTACTTTCTCAGCCACGACAATCCGATTGTAGACACGGGAACCCGGCAAGCCACCCTCACCGATACTTCCGCCATCAATGCACTGACCTATTTGAGTACTCTGCGCGACCAACAAGCCACCCAACTCTCGCTCTCTTATGACGGAACAGTACTGGAATTTGCCGGGGGGCGAACATTGTTCACCATGGAGCGGACAGACCGGATGGCAGACTATTCGGAAATGATCGGGAATGAATTTGAATGGGAGGTCATGCCATTTCCGGGGGAAGGGAGTGCACCACGCACGCTTGCCACCGGGGGCAATCTCGCCGTGTTTCATACCACCCCTGAACGGGAAACCCTTGCGCTGTCGTTCCTGGAGTATATGAACAGTTCTGAAATCAATGCACGATGGGCAGAAGCGATGGAAGCCTTCCCCGTTCGTCATTCGGCGTTGGAGCGGCTTCTGGTGAAAAACAGTGACCCGCGCTTCCATCAAGCCGCCGAATTGCTCCCTGATAGTTACAATCTGCCCTGCGTCCGCAACTGGCAAGCGGTAGAAACCCATCTGACGCAATTGGTCAGCGACACGATGAACAATGTTGCCCCTCCCGATATGCTGTTGGCGGGGGCGGCGCAGGCAACGAATAATTTGGTGAGATAGGGGAATAAAAAAAGGACTCTCGTTTACTAATGAGTCCCCTTTATCGAATGGTGACTTGGCTTCCAACTGGTCTTCTACGTGTGAATCCGGCTTTCTCCAACACTTTAATACAATCTAAAGGGGAAACGTCGCGTGGCAACTTGGTCATACGGTGGCAAATTCAACTAAGTCATCGGGAATAGGCTCACCCATATCTTGTAACGTCAAAATGTATGCCTCAATTGCCTCTTTGATGTACTCCAATGCCTCTTCTTTCGTATCTGCTTCCGTAAGACATCCCGGCAAGCTGGGTACTTCCGCCAGCCATCCATTTTCCACCGGGGTAAGAACCACATGGCGCATAAATCACTTTCCTTACGCGTAGATTTCACAACTTACAGCATTTTACCCAAGAGATCCTAACGATTCAAAAGTGTTTCACGACCGGTCCCCATTTTCATTCGGAACCCAGGAGGGGTCCCACTCCCAATGAATGGAAACCGGGGTTCCCATTTCCGCCCAATCAAACAACTGCGCGGCATGGTCATCGCTAATCATCACACAACCAAAGGTGATACGGGTTCCCAGATACCCTTCCCACAGCCGCCCGCCGGAATCAAACGTGACTTGACCGTGAATACCATTCTCCACGCTCCCCGCCCAATATAAGCCCTGCCAGTAGGGCATCCACAATTCCCAGACATTGGAACGGGCATTTTCAAATTTACTTTGAATCCGATATTTGCCCGGAATGGTCGGGCGTTCGGCTTCGCCGGTGCTTGCCGTCCAATTCCAAATCAATTGCCCGTTTTCGTAGACATACATTCGTTGGTTATTGATGCTCACTACAATCTGCTTGTTGGAGAGGCGCACCAACGGCGGGACGGGGGTAAAGGTATCCTGTCCCGGCAGGCTGGAATATTCAGGGGGTTGCATCAGGGTACGTAACGCCAAACCGGGCGTACTTTCCCGCGCCTGATCAAACGCACGGTCGGCATCATTATCGGCAAATTGCGCCGCCTGCGCCCGACCCGCCGTTGCTACTTCCATCAAGTGCGCCACATCCAGATAACCGCGATCAATTTGATGGAGCGGGGTTAATGCTTCCAGTGCCAACTCCCACTCTTCCGCACCAATCGCATCCCGCCCGGTAATATAGGCTTTTAATGCCTGATATTCGTGCAGAACTGCCGTTTCTTCAGGCAAGAGGGTATAGGCGGCTTCCAGATGGGGAAACGCCTCGTCGGGGGCGTTGTTTTGTAAATGCCCGGTGGAGAGAGCCACATGCGCCCGCGCCAGTGATACCACAATATCGGGGACATCGGGCGCAAGGCGGTGGGCTTCTTCCCACGCCGTTAATGCCTCTTCGCGTCGCCCCGCCGCCCACAACGCTTCTGCCTCCCGCTTCAGCACAATCGCAGGGGGAGCCGACACCGGCGCGGCTTTGGGCGCGGGTCGTTGCTCAAACTGCCACCAGAGATAGCCACCCCCCACCAGCAGTAAAATTGTTGTCACAACTAAGGCTATATCCCACAGCCGAAACCACCCCGGTTGGGGAATATCCGGCACTTCGGAAGGGGGCAAAGTTGCCATCGTCGCGCTGATTTCGTCTAATTCTTGCGGGGTCGCCAGCCCTTTTTGCGCCTCTTGCAGGCGTTTTCGCGCCCATGCAATTGCTTTGTCGGTGAGGGGGTCGGGGCGCAGGGTGCGGGCGTGTTCCGCATAACGCACGGCGTGTTCGGGAACCTCGCTTAGCCATGTAGACCAGAGCCATCCTTCTACTGCATCGGGCCACTCGGTTCGCATGGCGGATGCCAACACCCGCGCCTGACGGTATTGCCCCCGTTCGACGGCGGTGCGAATTTCCTGTGTTGCGTCTGTAATTCGTTT
>CBKYSX010000781.1:0-2654 GCA_966690745.1 uncultured Ardenticatenales bacterium | reverse complement strand
AGAATACGAAGACCGGCACTATAGTTGGCTTGGTAGGAGTAATCTCCTCGAATGTATTGGTTATGGTCACGCGCTGGAGATGTACCGTTGAAGTCACCTGTATTTATCGGGTTATCAAGGTTACTGATGTTCCAAATATAGGTTGATGTAGGACTGGAACCTCCATCATCCAACTCATCATCAATCAGAAAATAGGTCTGATCTTCGGTAAGCCACCCCTGGTGCGTATAATCAGCACCGGTATAAGGCTTTCGTGCCAGCAAAATTGGATTGCTCTTGTTCGTTACATCTGTAATGGTCAATGTGTCTTCGTTCGAGCTGAAACAAATTTCTTTGCCCTGATGCTCTGTATCGGGACCATCATAAACCACACATTGCGTATCATGGGTGTATCCATCACTGGAATAACAGCCTGCAAAAGTGGGGCTGGTCGGGTTCTGGATATTCACCATGTGTAACCCGCCGCTACAGGTGTTTGCACCACTGGAACCGCCGATGATATAGGCAAACCCGGTCTCTTCGTTAATCGCGATATTATGGGAGGAGCCAATGTTGCCGTAGTGCGCTGTTTCACTAAAGGTCACAGGTGGGTTGCTGACATTCAACAACTGTAACAAATTAAACACCTGCATCCCGTGATTGCCGTTCAAATCCGCCACGATAAATGCGTGGTCTTCATAGACTTTAATGTCGCGCCACGAGGAACTTCCCGTGTGGCTGGGCAAATTACCGAGGTAAACCGGGTTTTCGGGGTCGGTAATCTCAACAAACGAGGTGCCGTTGGTGCGTCCCATCAACGCAAATTCGCGGGTGGTGCTACCGTCAATATACGACCATCCCCAAATGTCGTTGCCATTCCCCCCCCCGATTTGATTCAACGGCAAATGGGCCATCAAATCTACATCGTCACAGGGGAAAATACCCGCCATCCCACCCACACACAGCGTAGCCGGTTGGCGTTCCGTCATAATTGAAGACGCTTCAATTTCATCGGCTTTAATAGCACAAACCGGCCCGCCCGTTCCCGCTTCAACACGGGCGCGAATCGCCTCCCAATCCCACGCGGGGGTGGGGGTGGGTTCACTAAAATCAAGGGTGTCTACAGGGTCGGAGGCGGCAGAGGCGGGGTAAACCAAAAGGCTACTGCTAAAGGCGGTTGTGAACAGGGCAAATACAACACCCCATAATAAAAGAGATAGTACAACGCGAATATTGAATTTCGGCATGAGGGTCCTTCTATAAGGCGTAGGAGCAAGGGGCATCAATCGTCAATCGGGATTTTATCGCAAAGCCCCGAATCAGCAATAGGATAGATAGAGATTCTCTATCTCCTTTTTTAATGTTGCATACAATGGGGTAAGGTAAGACGCAGGAGGTGTATGGTGGGCATCGAGGATATTGAGGCACAGATAGAAGCGTTTATTACGGCTGAGGGCGGCACAAGTGGTGTACTTCTGTTATTGGCAGAAAGCCTCGCTGTTGTTTTGGTGCTTTTTGTACTGAACTATCTGGCGATTTTGTTAATCAACCGACAGGTAGAAAACATCGAACGCCGTCATCAATTGCGGGTCTACTGCCGGACCCTCATGACCGTACTAGGGGTTATCTTACTGGTGGGGTTGTGGTTTCCCAATGCGCGAACCGTCTTATCGGTGATTGCTCTGCTTGCCGCCGCGTTAACCGTCACCTTAAGTCGTCCGATTACGAATGTGCTGGCATGGTTGGTGATTGTTACCCGCGCCCCGGTTCGGGTGGGAGACCGAATCGAAGTCAACGGGGTACGGGGCGATGTTATAGATATTGGAATGTTGCACACCCATCTGTTGGAATTGGCGAATTGGGTAGATGCCGACCAAAGCACCGGGCGTATCGTACATGTTCCCAATACCTATGTTTTTGATGGTCCTATTTTTAACGCCACCGATCAATTTGAACTGATTTGGAACGAACTGGATTTCTACGTAACCCTTGATAGTGATTGGGAACGGGCGCGGGAATTGTTGTTGGAATTGGCAATCCCCTTTTATGATTCAATTGAGCAACACGCGATGGAAGCCGCCGAACGGATGGCGCGGCGATATGCCTACCAACGGGGGGTGAGCACCCCTTTTGTCTACGTCAAACTCCTGCGGGATGGGATAAAATTATCGCTACGCTATTTGTGTGAACCCCGCCGTCGTCGCGGTACTGCCCACGATATTACGGTAGGTTTTCTAAAGGGGATACGCACTATGCCAACCATCCGCTTGGCGGCTCCCGAATACCGCATCACGACACAAGGAAGACAGGACACAGACAGTGACAAGGGAAATCGGGAACCTACACAATAAGCCATCGGAACGGTAGCTAAAATCTTGCGAATAGATGCAAAATAGGATGCCGATTATGCAATATGACGATGTACGAATGAGGGTTTCCTGTTGCTCTATAAATAAACCATAAGGGATACGATGAAAACGATCTACTTAATACGGCACGGACAAAATTCAATGGTGGGCAAACGGCTGGCGGGCTGGTTGCCCGATGTCCATCTTAACGACATCGGGCAACAACAGGCGGCGGCTCTGGCGGCGCGGTTGGCAAGCGAAAAAGGCAATATCCATGCCATTTACAGTAGCCCGTTAGACCGTACCATGGAAACCGCCCGCCCCGTG
>CBKYSX010000780.1:0-2656 GCA_966690745.1 uncultured Ardenticatenales bacterium | reverse complement strand
CGCGCTCTGTTTCAGTGGGTTGGCTCTGTCCAAAAAGAAGGGGTTGCCGGGTATACACCCCCCGAAGGCAACGGGTGGCACTGGGGCAAAGATGATGCGGGGGAGAAAATCCATTCTAATCATGTGCAATCCGCGATTACCTTACCCCCGCCCGACATCGCCGCCCGTTGCCACGCCCATCCCCACCTTCAGGCGTTGGTAAATATTCTACGAAGCAACCATTGGTTGTAGGGGCGGGTCAGGGAATGGAGAGATTCCCACAATGAACCCGTTGACCCGCCCGCCGTTGGACATGGAACCAAATTGCGATTGTGGCACACGGCAACGACGGGTGGGTCACAAGTTCCATGCCATGCTCTACATGGGGGTGTGACCCGCCCCTACCCCACCATTACCTGCCCTTTGTCACCCCACCAAAACTAAGGCATTCTTTCTCCCTAGCTGTTTATGCAATATGCACCATGCACTATGAGGACTTCCACCATGTTCCCACTCATCAAAACTCTAACCGAACTCGCCGGGCCCGTCGGGCAAGAAGGGGCGGTACTGGATGCGATTGAAACCCTATGGCGGGAGCAGGGCGCAGAGGTCAGTCGGAGTGCGGTGGGGAATATCGTGGCGCGGGCGGGCGGAACGGGACCGAAAGTGTTGCTGGTTGCCCATGCCGACGAACTCTGTTATCTGGTTCGCGCCATTCACCCCGATGGCTACCTCTACCTTGCCAACGGGCAAGGATGGGCGCGTGCCGCCAATATGCGCGAAGCGTTCACCATCGGGCAGAGGGTGCGGGTTCTGGCGCGGAACGGGGAGCTTCCAGGGGTGATTGCCAGCGTCACCGGACACCTGGCTTCGATTGCCATGCCGGAATTACGCGAACTGAGTTGGAACGATTTCTGGGTAGATACGGGCTTGCCCAAAGCCGAACTGCTGGCGCGGGGAGTGACCCCCGGAACACGGGTCATCTGGGATGCCCGTACCGAACAATGGGGCAATATCGTCACGGGCAAAGCCTTAGATGACCGTGTACCGTTGGCAGTGATTAGCGAAGTGATGCGGCGCGTGGCGGTAGAGAACCTCAACTGTCAGCTAACGCTTGCCTGCACGGTTCAGGAAGAAATCGGCTTGATTGGCGCGTATGCGCTTGCCGCTGAAGAACGGTTTGATGCCGCGATTGCCGTAGAAGTGGGGCTGGCGGGGGATGTCCCAACGATTGCGCCGCAGGATGCCCCGCTTCGGCTGGGGCTGGGTCCCGCCCTGATTCACAAAGACGCGCTGGTGCATTACGACCATGCCCTGACCCGACGATTGGAGCAGGTGGCACACCAGGCACGGATTCCGATTCAACACGCGGTCTTTGGCTCCTTTGGCAGTGACGGGGCGGCATTTATGAAAGCCGGAAGCCCGGCGGCGTTGGTCGCCTTCCCCACCCGCTACACCCACAGCCCCTTTGAAATGGGGCATCTCGGCGATATTGAAATGCTCGTTGAATGGCTCTGCGCCTTCGTGCGGACAGCGTGGGAATAAACTACACGACTTCCAATCTCCCGTATCTGTTGCCGTTTACTGCCGTTGACTTATCACTTTTCACTGACCACTTTTCACTCACCATTCCTATGAACGCCTACATCCTCGCCACCCTTCGCACCCCACGCGGCAAAGCCAAAGTGGGCGGCGGTTTACATTCCCTCACCCCGATTGACCTGTTGATACATCTCTATCAAGGCATTGCCGAACGCACGAACCTTGACCCCGCCGATCTTGGGGATGTGATTATCGGCTGTAGCACCCAGACGGGGGAACAGGGGGCAAACATCGGTAAAATCGCCGCCCTGTGTGCGGGGTGGAGCGAGACGATTCCGGGCGTAACGGTGAATCGTTTCTGTGCATCAGGGTTAGAGGCTTTACAACTCGCCGCGCTTCATGTACAAAGCGGGAACCATGACGTAGTGCTGGCAGGGGGTGTGGAATCGGTCAGCCGCGTCCCAATGTTCAGCGATAAAGCACCCTATTACAGTGACCCCGCCGTAATCGAAAAAGCGGGGTTTGTGCATATGGGCATCGCCGCCGATCTGGTGGCAACGTTGGAAGGATTTAACCGTGAGGAATTAGATGCCTATGCGGTACAGAGCCATCAACGCGCCGCTTATGCCACCGCGCAGGGACGGTTTACCCCTTCCATGCTTCCGATGGTGGATGAATGCGGCTCTTTGTTGCTTGCCCACGATGAAAATGTGCGCTCCAATACGACCGCGGACCAACTCGCTTCCTTTGAACCCGCCTTTGCCGACTTAGGGGCGCAGGGCGGGGATGCCATCGCGCTTGCCCGGTATCCCCACCTCACCGCGATACGCCATCTGCATCATCGCGGCAACTCCCCCACCCTTGCTGATGGCGCGGGGGTAATTCTGGTGGGGTCGCAGGCGCAGGCAAACAAAATGGCAATTAAACCCCGTGCCAGAATCCGGGCAATGGCAACCGCCAGTGTAGACCCGGTGCTCATGCTCACCGCCGGACAAATGGCGGTGGAACGGGCGATTGCCAAAGCAGGATTAACCCCGAAAGATATTGATCTCTACGAATTTGCCGAAGCCTTTGCCGCGCTCTGTGTGAAGATTCAACGGGATTTGGATATAGACCCCGACCGCTTCAATGTCAA
>CBKYSX010000779.1:0-2663 GCA_966690745.1 uncultured Ardenticatenales bacterium | reverse complement strand
GTCCGCCCCATCAATGTATGTTTCGCCACGCGCCACAGAATGGAAGGCGAGAACAACACAGAAGGGGGTTCCTGCATATTGACAATCTTTAAGAAAGTGGTGTACACCACCGTATCCTTATGCCCCGTTCGCGCCACCGCTTCTAAAAAGCGGTGCATCACCTTCGTTCCCGGTGGACGTTTCCCTTCTACTTCAGGATGGCGGAAATCTTCCCCTGTCGCAAGTCCCCATGCATCATTAATTAACGGTAAAATCCGTTTCATAAATGTGGGAAAGAGCGTTTCGATAGTTGTCCCCGGTTGGGACAACAACGTTTTAAGAGATTCTGCTTCAATCGCGCTAATCGTCATGCCCTGCCCGTAGATAGGATTAAAACTACTAATCGTATCTCCAAGCACCATCAACCCTTGTGGAAAACGCGGTAACTTTTCGTAATGGCGGCGATAATTGGATGGGAAACGATATTGGACAATCTCCCCCTCCGGAGTTTCATTCTCAATAATCTCGCTGGCGTTGGGTACCGGTAATGTCCGTGCAAATGCGCGGTACCCCGCCTCATCCGTTGGGGGATAATCGCCGCAACTGCCCGCCAGGGTTACCATCCATTTTTGCCCCTCCATCGGGAAGATTGCCGCCAATCGCTTGCCCTGCGGCGGGGTGCTATTAATAAAATATATAGGTGGATTCTTATCATCAGGAATCGAGCGTTGAAAAATGCGCGTAGCATAGCCGACATTCACGCGGACATCACTTTCATCCGGGCGCGGATAGCCATGGGATTCCAACCATTTGGGCAATTGCGACCCCCGCCCCGAGGTGTCTACCACCAGGTTCGCCGGTACCGTGTGAACATCGGTGTCATCCCTCTTTGGCTGTACCCGTATCCCGACCACCTTTGCCTTCGCTGTATCCATCTCCAAGCCCAATGCGATATGGTTCGTTAAGAAACCAATATTGGAAAAAGCCGCCAATTCCTGTCGAATTGCCCAATCCAATAAAGCACGGCTTGCCATACCGACCATTACCCCGGAATCACAAGTAGGGGAAAACGCGCCATACTGAAATGCCCGCATGGTTTGCCCCGCATCCCGATCCAACAATGCGCCATGCGCCAACAACCGTTGGTGAAGTCCCGGTAAGATGGCTTTCATTGCCTGAAAGCCTCTGGTAGACAATCCGTGGGCATGTCGCCCCTGTGGAACCCCTTTGCGAAAATCGGGCGTATCGGGGTAATCATCCCTTTCAATCACCGTCACCACCTCAAAATGGTTTGCCAGTACCCCCGCCGTCAGCAACCCCGCCACACTGCCGCCAATTACCACTGCCTGCTTGCCCAGGGTCTGCGTTGTCATAAAAACTCCTTCGTAAAATAGCGCGAAATCACGCTCATTTTCGCATAGCTTTCATTAGAAGTCGAAATAGCAGAATAGGGCTGTTTGTGCTATAATTTTCGGACGTGCAAGCGGTATTTATGCCTTATTTTGGCTTCCAAAATTGCACCTAAATTTGAGTAACTATGGCTCCTGTTGGTTTGGAAATTTCCATCTCTAACCCCTCTAACAAGCCCCTTCATGAAGAGAGTGCGGTGCGTTATAGCACCCTGCAACAGTGGGTTCAACAAGAGGCACACTCTTTTTTGCTAGATGACTCTGAATCATTCAAGGGTGCTGTAGACCGCCTTCTTGCATCCTGCGGTGATAGGATGCAATTGTTGGGGCTGGGCGAGCCGCTTCATGGCGGCGAGGCGTTCTTACTGCTTCGTAATCATCTCTTTCAATACATTGCTGAATCGCATGGTTTTTCCGCCATTGCGGTGGAAAGCAGTTTCTCGAAATCCCGTATCGTGAATGACTATATAACAGGGCGGGGTGCAGAGACCTATGAAAGCATAGCGCATACGGGGTTTAGCCACGGGTTTGGTGCCTTCGAAGCCAACCTGGAACTGGTGGAATGGATGCGGGCATATAACGCAGACCCTGCCCATGCCACACCGCTTCACTTCTATGGCTTCGACAGTCCGACCGAAATGTACGGCACGGACAGCCCCCATGACGTATTGAATTTTGTGTTGGATTATCTCACTTCGGTAGATAAACCCCTCGGTGAACAGTACCGCCAACGTATGGAGCCGTTACTCGGAAATGCAACCGCGTGGGAAAACCCGGAGGCGTTGATGGATCCTACGAAGGGGATAGGTTTAACCGCTTCCGCCACTCAGTTGCGGGTTGAGACAGAAGAGCTGATTACCGAACTTAACATACGCCGCTCTGAAGGGATTGCAAAGAGCGGTAAAAGCCGCTATCTGGAAGCACTGCAATTCGCCTCGGTAGCACGCCAACTCTTAACCTATCATGCAACCTTAGCGCGATCATCCGATGATCGTTTTGACCGTCTGATGGGGATTCGGGATGCAATGATGGCGGACATGCTGGTAAACATTGTTGCCCGCGAACGTGATCGCGGAAAAGTGCTGGTATTCGCCCATAACAGCCATTTGAAACGGGGCATATCCACATGGCAACTCGGCGCAGAGCTACACAAATGGGATCCGGCAGGGGTACATATCAGTGCAATGTTCGGGGAAAATTACGTGGTGATTGGTACAGCCCTTGGGGTTTCGGAAGCAAACGGTGTGGGTACGCCCGAAGCGGGAACGCTGGAAG
>CBKYSX010000778.1:0-2667 GCA_966690745.1 uncultured Ardenticatenales bacterium | reverse complement strand
GTTCACTGTCGTTGCTGTCGTCACTTCCGTTCACTGCTATTCACTGTCGTTCTCACCACGCAATGATTTTATCCGGGGTGAGGGTAATCAGAATATAGATGGCATCTTCGTTCAAGTCCCAATTATACTTGGATTGAAACGCTTCTTCGACTTCGGCGGGAAAGGGACGCTCCAGAATTGCCGTTTCCCCTTCAAAGATAATCGGGTGATGGGTATCGGGCAGGGCAAGCGCGGCGCGGGAATGGGTTTGAATGTTTTTGATTTTCTGCGACGTGCGTTCCGTCCCCATGTAAAAAACATCGCCTACCAGCACTGCCCATATCGGGACAACGTGTCCGGCGGGGGTGGGGCGCACGGTGGCAAGCCAGTATTCCTGTGAATCGGTGGCGCGGGCGCGGTGTTCTTCGGTCAAGGTAATTGACATAATAGTTTCCAAAGGGTATTGAGAAACGGCGGTTTCAGATAGAGATAGAGGTTAGAGATAGAGAGGTAGTAAGACAAATCTGTTTCATAAAGAAAGTGATTTTCTCCCAAACCTCTCTATCTCTATCTCTAACCTCTACCACCGATGTCGTTTTCTCAATACTCAATACCCAATACCCTCTGCTCCCTACTCTTGCGTGGGTAAGGGAATGCGCTCCCCCTCATCGTCATGGATGTGCCGCCAGACAGCGGATTCGGCGGCGGCGGTGATGGCTCCCGATAGCACCAGTTCTTTTGCTTTTAGCACATGGGGTTGCATCCATTCATCTACGGGGATGAAGGGAATATGTTCCCGAATCAGAGTATAGACAGGGGCGGTGCCAACCCCCAATTGCAGGGGCGTGGCGGCGGAGCGTTGGCGGAAATCTATCCCCTGCGCGGCGGCGAACAGTTCAATGCCCACCACCGTACTGGTATTTTGCAGAACCTCCCGCGCCTGACGGGCGGCAATCGTGCCAAGCGATTGATGGTCTTCAATATCGGCACTGGTCGGCACGGTATCCGCCGTTGCCGGGTGTGCCAGCACTTTGTTCTCGCTGACCAGGCTTGCCGCCGTGTAATGGGCAATCATAAAGCCGGAATTTAAGCCGCCTCCTTCAGTAAGGAACGGAGGAAGCAGATTATCGTTCTCTTTGGCATCCACCAACCGGTTGACGCGGCGTTCCGACACATTGGCGAGTTCAACCAACGCCATCGTCAGATAATCCATTGCCAATGCCACCGGCTCCCCATGAAAATTCCCGCCTGAAATCACATCAATTTGCCCGGTGGCATCATCCACAAAAATCAACGGATTGTCGGTGGCACTGTTCAGTTCAATACGGAGCAACCATTTGGCATAAGCAACCGCTTCCCGTACCGAGCCGTGAATCTGCGGGATACACCGGAGCGAATAGGCATCCTGCACCCGTTTTGGGTCCCGTTTGCGGAGCAGTTGGCTTCCATCCAACAGGTGGCGCATGTAATGGGCACCTTCAATCAGGCGCGGATGGGGGCGCGTGGCATGGAGACGCGGGTCGTATGCCTCACCCGTCCCTTCCATTGCTTCCAGCGACAATGCCCCGGCAATATCGGCGGCATGGGTGGTCATTTCGGCATCGTGCGTGACCAGACAGCCCACCGCCGTCATCACCGCCGTTCCGTTCAACAATGCCAACCCCTCTTTGGCGCGGAGCGTCACCGGCTCCAACCCGACCCGCCGCAATGCCGCCGCGCCGGGCAGGGTTTCCCCCTCTACCAGCGCGTATCCTTCGCCAATCAGCACAAGCGCAAGATGGGCAAGCGGAGCCAAATCTCCCGACGACCCCAACGACCCCTGTTGCGGAATAATCGGGTATACGCCCCGTTCCAGACAGGCAAGCAGGAGTTCGACCACTTCCAGCCGAATCCCCGAAAAGCCCTTTGCCAGTTGGTTGGCGCGAATCAGCATAATGGCGCGGGTTTCATCTATGCCAAAGGATGCGCCCACCCCCACCGCATGGCTTAATACGAGATTGCGTTGCAGGGTATCCAACTGATCGGGGGCAATCACTTTGTCTTTGAACGCGCCAAAGCCGGTGGTAATACCATAGGCAACCCGCCCTTCGGCAACCAGCGTATCCACCGCCGCCCGACAGTGGTTGACCCGTTCGATTGCCTCGTCCGCCAATCGAATTTGCACCGCGCCCGGCGCACTGCGGGCAATTTTTACAACATCCCGAATGCGTAGCGTCTCGCCATTGAGGTATAGAGTTTCCATGGTAAGTAACAGGTAGAGGGGAGAGGTAGAGGGGATTGTAAGAAAGAAGAGAGGAGAAAGGAGAAACGACCAAATCCTAATCTTGCCGTTTTTCCTTTCCCCTACCTCTGCCTCCTACCTCTACCTCTCCCCTCTATCTGATGAATGATAGGGTATAAAGATAGGGCGCAGTATAATCGGAAAAGGGGAAAGTAGGGAGTTGTCCGGGGTGTAGGCAAAAGGTGACGGGTAATGGTGTCGTAAACCCTTCCCATTCGTTTTATAGAGGTAGGAGTTTCGCAGTTGAGGGGAATAAATCGAATCGTAAGGAGAATAAGAAAGAAACCGGGTTTCTGATGGAAAGCAGAGCAGAAACCCGGTTTCGATTACAAACGCCGACTAGTTATTCGGTCCTAGCCAACAGGAGGGAACCGCGCCGGGGTCGCCTTCCTGGCACATCTCGTCGC
>CBKYSX010000777.1:0-2669 GCA_966690745.1 uncultured Ardenticatenales bacterium | reverse complement strand
TATCAGGTGCGTTGCCGGGGTCTAGCGTTAAGCGACCATCGCTCACACGAACCGCAAGGGTTCTGGAAGCAAATTGATTGGCGTTCAGTTGGTGATTGTTCCAAAAGTTCACGCCTTCTACATTAAGGGTGTGGCGTGTATCCCCGTGGGAGGGGTCGCCGATCACGGCTTTTACGGTGTAATTGCCATTGGGCAATTGAATTTCCCACCGTGCGCCATCTTTGAAGTGGGCGAGGGTGTCATAACGTTGGTCGTTATGAGCATTCCGTTCACGGGTCACATCGGTATGGTCACTACTCCAACCATATCGGTATCCGCCCCCGCGATTGCCGTAAGTTTGTCCGGTATCGGCGCGATAGCCGGACGGAGTGGATGCGCCATTAATCTGGAAATTTATCTTGGTGGTGCTTCCTTGTGCCTGCGTCGTCGCAGGTTGGAGTGCGCCCACCAGCAGAGCAATAAATAATGCCCCGATAATGGCAAAGATAGTACGTGCCGACGATGAATGGTTCACTATATTGCCTCCGTTTGCCACTGTAGGGCGGGTTGGCGAAATGAAATGGGGATAAGGGAATTTGGGGTAAGGTGCCAACCACTGCCCTATGGTAACGCTAATAGATAACGTTACATTTGCGACCCAGCGTACAAACACTTATAGATGATGTACGCGCAGTGGGATGAGCAAGGTGGAATAAACCCACCATAAAAACATATAGTCTTTATTTGACGAGGCTCATTGTAGAGGATAGCACTGCCTACAGGGATAGTATCATAGTCACGGTATTACTCAACTACTTCACAAAACGCAAAGGGGGAGGGTGCGTTAAGAGAAGTAGTGGTTTAAGAGTAAACCGCTACTTATGATCGGGGGGGAGTTATCTTATTATAGGGTGTAACGCACTAGTATGAGCCAATCATCCCAAGCGTACACCTCCCATTATGCAGATAATTATTCAGATTGCAAGTAGAAAGAACTTGCTAAATTACTTGATATGTAGGTCATTACTCGTCTAACGCTGTATAAATGGGAACAATGTACTAGGCGAATTTTGGCAATCGTAAATCGGCTGTTTTTGAAGCGGAAAATAACTATTTCTGTAATACAAAAAAGGCAGGGACTCGAAGTCCCTGCCTTTTTCGGATACGACTGTCTTTTAGTTATTCACAGCTGGATTGGGCAACAGCCGCTTCCAGGTCGGCAATGAGTTCATTGAGGTTTTCAGAATCAGCGAAGATACCGTTCCCAACGCCTGCGGAAACATATTCAATCAGACCGTCATTGAAGATGTCACCACTGAACTGACTTTGGATCGCAACCCCGTGAATCGTCAATCCGGAAGGTCCATAGACCATCGCGGCATTGGCTTGTTCCATCGCATCGGCTACCGGATCGCCTGCGAAGAGGTTTACGCCACCGGGGAAGACGTAGGGCATCCCACTGGTGCGAACATCGGCGATAGAGCGGAAGCCGCCCATTCCATCGCGGACATTCACCCCTTGCACATCGGCATCGTTAAACAAGTAGCCACTATAGCCGTTGTAATCGAACACATTGGGCGGACCAAGTGGATTGTCCCCGTTCACGGTCGGAACCCCGTCTGTAATCAGGATGATCACCGGAATGTGGTTCCCATCCCACATATCATTGAGCCGTAAGTACGCGACTTCAATGGCAGTGGAAGTTGGGGTGGTTCCGTTTGCACCCAACTGCGGCAGGATGCTTTGGAAGTTATTGTAGTGCGTATTGCCCGGATCAAAGGGATCGTTGAGGGGCAATAATTCCAGGTTCTGATCTACGAAGGCAGAAACCTGTGTACCCCCCGCGTTCCCGTAGAAGGTTAACAACCCGACCCGTGAACCGTTGTTCCAGTCATAGATGACATCATTGGTCTGGCGGATGGCTTCGGCGGCGGCTTCCAATTTGGTAATCGGGTTGCCTTGCGAATCCGTCCCATAACCGAGGTCCATACTACCGGAGAGGTCAAGCACATAGTACAAGTCCAATCCGACGGTACAGGCATCTGCTTCGACATACGCCCCTGCGTCAATATTCGTGGCATCCGCCCCTGCGGTTAAGACCACTTGCAAGCGATAGGGCGACGTAGCAGGATAGTCGCTGTCACGATCTTCCGGGACACCTATTGCATTTTGCGTGGTCACGGTATGCTCGAACAAGGCACCGCTACTGGCGAAGTTGGATTCGTCAATCTCCACGTAGTAGGTCGTCCCAGTAGAATACGCATACAACCCGTCAAAGCTATAGCCGCCTGCACTGTCCGTTACATCACTGCTGAGCGGGTTGTTGCCTGCATCGTACAGACGTACCAATACCCCTTCGATTGCCGCTTCCTCATCCGCCCGTTGACCATCAGGGGTGCCGCTTTCCTCCCATACGCGCCCGGAGATATTCTGGAGCGGAATGGGAGTATTGGTCGGCGATGGCGTAAAGGTCGGTGTCGGCGTATTAGTGGGCGTATTCGTCGGCGACGGTGTAAACGTCGGCGATGGCGTGAAGGTCGGTGTCGGCGTATTGGTAGGCGTATTCGTCGGTGACGGTGTAAAGGTCGGCGATGGTGTGAAAGTCGGTGTTGGCGTGTTGGTGGGCGTGTTGGTCGGCGACGGTGTAAAGGTAGGTGACGGTGTGAATGTGGGTGTTGGCGTATTCGTCG
>CBKYSX010000776.1:0-2669 GCA_966690745.1 uncultured Ardenticatenales bacterium | reverse complement strand
TGCCGCAGGGTCAATCGAAAGGCTTTCCGCAACCCGCAAAAAATGATTCTGGTGAAAACAGAATTGCTCTTGCGGAAAGGTGTCAGGGCGGAAGGCTTCGATACTGGTATCAAAACCGCGCAACAGCCCGAAATCATGGGAAATAAAGGGATTGGCGGTAATAGCAACCGTAGCGTTCCCCTCTATTTGCATTTGCTCCGCCACCGTCGGAACATCGGCGGGCAATTTATCCGTCAACTTCCGCATTTTCAGGGCGCGGGGCAATTCGCCTGTGAACATCGCCGCGCCACTCGCCTTCGACCACGGCGCGAGCGCGTAGGCGTTGGTGTAGCGGGTGGCAGTGGCGGCAAAAGCATCCAGATGGGGAGTCATGGCTCCTCTATCCCCGTAACATCCTAAAAAGTCGGGGCGCAGGGAATCCATCACGTAAAGCAAGGTCAACATAGGGGTTTATCTATTGGTAAAGGCATCCAACCTTTTTTTACCAGATGGCACGTTCCTCTGCCTCGGTGACAAGTCGCATAATCTCGTCGGGGTCATCTACCAGTTTCAGAATATCCACATCATGCGGGCTGATGGTTTTGAATGTATCGCGCAGATTGTTTTGAATCCAGCCCATTAGCCCCGACCAGAAATCGGATCCAACCAAAATGACAGGAGGAATCGGAGTCTCCATTTTACCCGTTTGGATAAGGGTTAAGATCGTAAAGAGCTCATCCAACGTGCCGAAGCCGCCGGGAAAGAAAAGATATGCCTGTGCCGAAAAGTCCAGCATATATTTCCGGCTGAAGAAGTAGTTGAAACTCTGGCTCTGACGCACAAAGGGGTTGGCGGCTTCTTCAAAGGGTAATTGGATGGTAATGCCCACGGACATGCCGTTGCCTTCCACCGCGCCCTGATTCCCCGCTTTCATAATGCCGGGTCCGCCGCCTGTGACAACGGTAAACCCTTTTTCGGCGCACCGTTTACCCAGCAAGCGGGCTAGTTCGTAATAGGGGTCATCCTCTTTCAGACGCGCCGAACCAAAGAAGGTGACGGTCTTTTTCAGTTGGGATAAAAAGGTAATGCCCTGCACAAATTCGGACATAATCCGCAGAACGAGCCACGACGGGTCCCGTTCAAGGTTAAACGCAGGGTATTGGCGATGATCGTCTATAGGGGTCATATGGAGTGCATATTGCATAGACCACAGTGCATAAAACAGGCTTTTTTAGAACCAAACGTCGTTGCTGTTTATGCAATATGCACTATGCAATATGAGGTTAAGCTTGGCTTCGCCGTGCCACCTGTGTTAATTGAAAGGGCGGTGCAACGTGCCATAAGCCATTGATGGTGATGAGATACCACTGGTTATCCAGATAGCGGAAAAAGCCCTGATAAAAGCGGTGCCGCCCCGGATTAAGAATAATGGCAACTTCTTCGGGTAAATGGATAAGGTCGCCCAGCCGCGCCGCCACACTATCATGGCGCGTAATTTCGCGGGCAACTTCCCCCTCCCCGCTTAGCCTCATCCCGATTTGTTCCCAGTACCATTCCGCGGAAAAGGGGGTCGTGAAAAAGGCAACGGCTTCCTGTGCGTCCCCTTCCTGTTGCAACAACGCTCCGCCCGTCGGGGCAAGCGTCAGTGCGTTTGGGTCGGGCAGGTATTCATACAAAGGGAGGTCAGTACGATAGCCGTAGAAGGGTGATGTTCCCAGAACCGTGCTGTTGGTGCGTTGGTCGAATTTGGGGAGATTGACCCAGCGGGTGACATCTGCTTCCGTGAGCGTGGTTGCCCCCTGTGCTCCTATTACAAGCAATGTTTTTCCTTGCGGCATGGCGACATGGGTAGGTAAAGGCGCAGAAACATCGGTTGTCACCCAAAAAACAGGGGTATTCCGATCCAACAATAACCCGGCGTACCCTTCCCCCGCCAGCACCCGCGCCTCCCACAACGAATTCAGCGGCAGAGGGTAATAATCCCCGGTTGCCGCTTGCTCTGCGAGTTCTTGATTACTAAAAACGGTTGCCACTAACCCATCGGGGTGGGCATCGCTGATCACGGTCTGCGGTCCCAGATTGGGCGCGACCAGAAGCCATAAGGTAGAGAAATTCATAGGTAAGAAGTCTAGCACTACATAGCATAGTACATATTGCATAGTGCATAAACGACAAAGGCGAAAGGCATGGGCCTCGTAAATATCGTTGCTGTTTATGCACTATGTACTATGCAATATGCAATTACATTCCCACAACCCGCGCCCCTTCCGCATCCACACGGGCAACATGGGTAGAGCTGTCCAGATGGGCGTGTTCGCGGAAGGCACGTTGCATAGCTTGTGCAATTATAGTTGCCTGGGCAGGATCATTGCTCAGGGCGAAAAGGGTGGGTCCCGCCCCTGAAATCGAACATGCCATTGCGCCCGCCGCCATCGCCGCCGCTTTCGCCTCATAGAAACTTGGAATCAAATGGGCGCGGGCAGGTTCAATAATCGCGTCCTGCATGGCACGTCCTAACAAGGGCACAGAACCACCGAATAACGCCGCCACCATCGCCGCCAGGTTACCATTGTTGGCAATATGCTGTTTGATGGGAATCATCTCCGGTACGGCGGCGCGGGCGGCGCGGGTGGGCAATTCAATATGCGGGGTACAGAGCGCGAAAACGGTGTCATAGGGCGCGGGCAGTT
>CBKYSX010000775.1:0-2689 GCA_966690745.1 uncultured Ardenticatenales bacterium | reverse complement strand
GGTCCGCCGAAGGCAAGTACAATGCCCTCAGCGTAGCGAGTGGTTAGTAGGGCAATGGGCAGAGCAATCATTACTAACCAGCGCAACGATAGCGTGGTTGCACGGAGCAAACTATCCGACTGACCCTGTGCATAGCGGCTCATCACCGGGAAAATCGCCAGCGTAAAAGCACTTGGCAAAATCAGAAGCCCATCAATGAACTTATAGGCAACGTTGTAATACCCCGCCTCGGCATTGCCCCTTTGCGGCTTTAGTAAAATCTGGTCAATACGGAAAAATGCGGTGGCTAAAAATTCGTTGACCATCAATGGAAAGGCATCGGTCAACATAGAGCGGGCAGGCAAGTTTGATTGTTGAAGGGTGGGGCGGTAAACCATACGAACCATCAACCATACCAGCAATATTAATGTCACAAGATTGGTAATCAAACTGGTTGCCGCCAACCCAATCAAACTAAAGCCCGCCAACAGCACCGCCGCCCCGATAATAACTTTAATAAACGTGGCAATCGTGGCAATCAGCGCGGGAATCTCAAATTTTTCGTAAGCGCGGAAAACGGCGGTAATCGCATCGGCAAGGTTGGAGGGGATTAACCCGATTGCCAGAATGACAATCGTCCAAAAGGTAATCGGCTCAATGGTGGCACTGTCTAACAATGACCACAACCACAACCCGCCTACTAAAATCGGAAACGCAATGGCGTACAAGCCGATCCGCAATTGCAGGGTGGTATTGAACAGGCGGTTGGTTGCAGTGGGGTCCCGCGCCACATCGCGGGTGAGGAGTGTCCCCAAGCCAAAATTGGTAATGGTGATAAAGGTTCCAATCACTGTTACGGCAAATGCATACTGCCCCAACGTTTCCGCACCCAATAACCGCGCCATAAATGCCGCAAAAACTGTGTCTACCCCCTTATTAAACAATTGCAACATCATCGGCGCAAAGGAGTTTCGCGCCACCCGCCGCGCCGTCCCCTCATTTTCTTGGGGTTGGTAGATTCTGTTCCATAACCAGACTGCCCCCCCTAACATCAATAATGCAACCCCTAAAAATGAAACAAAAAAACCCACCCGAATGGAATTGGGGGAATATTTCCAGCGTACCTCTTGTTCCCCCGCATTCACCCACACGGCGCGGTACAAGCCATCGGCACGTTGGATTTCCTGTTCTGCTTCCTGCTCACTGCCTGCCGCTCTTATAAAAACGCGCCACCCCGGAAAATCCACCTCGTTCAGAACCAACCATCCCCCCTGTTCGGGGTTAATTTGCATAATAATCTCGTCAGAGGTGTAGGAAGTAATTTCAACGGGTGTGAAGGGTAGGGTGCTTTGGGGAAGGTCACGGGCAAGAATACTTCCTTCATCTCCTTGTAACGTAACCGTTTGGCGCGGGTCAGGCAATTGGTCAAGCGGTAATTCGGAATCCCGTAGCCCCCAATAGGTGGCATTGCCAATCAGATAGGCGCGGGGCAGAACATCAGTATTCTCATAAATTTTAACGTCTTGATCGTAAGCGAGTTGCCATCCCTCCCATTCTAACGCCTGATCGGTGACAAGATAGCGAACGTTGAGATGGTCAAGGTTTGATTGATTCGGGGGCGTTTCGGCGCGTAGCGGGGCAATGCGATTAAACTCTAACTGATTCTGAGGGCTGGTTGCCCGCATATAGTCAACATAGAGTTTATTAATAATTGAATCGTAGCCCCGTATATCTTCCAAGCCATATTCCCACCCTATATTGGCGTTGAGTACTTTCCAATCTTTTTCAAGGGTGGTAAATCGCCACGCGCCGGGACTGTGTTGGGATTGCAACCATTGAATGGCAGGCGGAGTGAAATTCGCTACCGAAACGGGTGTGGCGGGCATAAAGCCCCACGCGGCGGCGGTCAGGTCGGCGATGATGACAAGGGCGGCAACGGGTAGAGCAAAGCGACGCAAAACAGGGCGGGCAAGACAGAGCAAGGCAACCCCGCTTCCGACCAATGCCAACCCCAGATGCCAAAAATTCTCCCATTGGTAACTTAAAAAGAGTGCCGCCGACCCGCCGAAGCCATATTGGGTCAATTGCGAACGGTCCAACAGTTTGGCCGCTTGTGCCACCCACCAATCGGGCGCGATGTAGATGACCCCCAGCACCACAAGCCCAACTATTCCCAACGCAAGAGGAATCATTCCGAGGCGAAACCGAGTTTCTGCCGTTGAAAACTCGGTTTCTTTCACAGCGTCGGGAGGGGGAGTGTCTTTTTGCAACTTGCTATTATTTGGAGCAGGGCTGGTTTGGGTAGCCCGGGGACGCGCTACCCCCCCTAAAATCTGCCACCCGATTCCCGCAAAGAGACTCACTGAAATAGACAATGGAAAAATCCAACGGAACGGGGTATGAAGTTGGCTCCACCCCGGCAGAGCGTAGAAAAGGAGGGCGTATAGGGGAGTGCCGAAAATAAAAAAGACGCTCAACACCGAAAGCACCAACGCAAAAATAGCAAGAGGGCGCAAATGATTAAGGGTAGGAACGCGCCACAAACCCACCACTCCAACGGCGGCAAGTATCATGGGCAGAATCCCTAAATATCCCGCCCCTTCGACATAATTTTTCCAATCCCCTGTTCCCTTAAACCATGCCACATGGTCAAGGTTAATGGTGTCTCCCTCGGCGTTGCACTCGCGCCCTGCCTCCGGGAAGCACTGCC
>CBKYSX010000774.1:0-2692 GCA_966690745.1 uncultured Ardenticatenales bacterium | reverse complement strand
GGCGTGGGGGATGGCGGTTCCGGCGGCGACCCCCAAAATTATGCCCAAACGCCGGGGACCCTCTTAGGGAAGATGTTGCGGATAGATGTGGAAACGGGCGACCCCGCGACCTATACGATTCCTGCCGACAATCCTTATGTAGGCAATACCGCCTATCGCGGTGAAATTTGGTCGGTGGGGGTACGAAATCCCTGGCGGTTCTCGTTTGACCGCGAAACGGGCGATATGTATATGGCAGATGTAGGGCAAGGGCAGTGGGAAGAGGTCAATTTCCAACCTGCCGGAATCGGGGGACAAAATTGGGGCTGGCGCTGTTACGAAGGGACGCATGAATATAATCTGGACCAATGCGACGAAGAATTTCCTTACGATATGCCGATCCATGAATACAACCATGACAACGGTTGTTCCGTGACAGGGGGATATGTCTATCGCGGCGATAGTTCTGAAGAAATGAATGGGATCTATTTTTATACCGATTACTGTAGCGGTACGGTATGGGGCTTGCAAAACCCCGGTACCGGCTGGGTGAATCAGGTATTAGCCGAAGCAGGGTTCGGACAGTCTAGTTTCGGCGAAGATGAAAATGGCACACTTTATCTGTTGAATGCCTTAACAGGAGCAGTACAACGGATTGATGATGTGCGCTACACGCTCTATTTGCCTTTGACCCAAACTGAATAAGGTTAAGGAGCGATTAACCACAGATTCGCACCTTCTCTAAATTCAACTATCATTTTGTTATTAAGGAAAAATATGCCACCAACAGGGTGTAGCACTCTGAGTGACATACTTTTCAATCGCTTTCCAACTATCCCTCAACGAACGATGAGAAAGAACTATGACTCAAACCCGTAAATTGTCTTATCTTTCCCTGGCGGCAGGCGTTACCTTAATTTTGTTAATGGTACTTGCCGGATTTGCCGCTACACCTGTCCGCGCTCAAGGCACACCTGTATGGCCCACGCTTGTTCCCGTACAATTAACCCCGACCTTTAATGAGCCAATGTTTATCACCCATGCCGGGGATGGTTCGGGGCGTATTTTTGTGGTCGAAAAAGATGGATTCATTCGCATTATTGCCAGCAATGGTACGGTATTGGCGACCCCGTTCTTGAATATTGACCCGTTGGTGGGTTCAGGTGGTAGTGAACAGGGCTTATTGAGTATGGCGTTTTCGCCGAATTATTCGACCAATGGCGAATTTTACGTGAATTACACCAACAATTCCGGCGATACGGTGATTGCCCGCTATAGCGTTTCCGGCGACCCGAATGTGGCAGACCCCGGTTCGGCACAGATCGTATTGCCGATTGACCAACCGCAGAGCAATCATAACGGGGGACAGATCCAATTTGGTCCTGACGGAATGTTATATATCGGGATGGGTGATGGCGGGGGTGCGGGCGATACCGCGAACAATGCCCAAACGGTTAACCGTTTACTGGGTAAGATGTTGCGGATTGATGTCGAAACCGGCAACCCTGTGACCTATACCATTCCGGCGGATAATCCCTTTGTAGGACAAGCCGGATATCGGGAAGAAATCTGGCATATCGGGTTACGCAACCCCTGGCGCTTCTCCTTTGATAGTCAGACAGGCGATATGTATATCGGCGACGTGGGGCAGGGGCAATGGGAGGAAATTGATTTCCAACCGGCTTCCAGCGAAGGCGGCGAAAACTGGGGCTGGCGTTGTTACGAGGGAGATGCTACCTACAATACCGCCGGTTGCCAACCTGCCTCCGCCTATGATTTCCCGGTACATGATTATAACCATAGCGGCGGACGTTGTTCCGTATCGGGTGGTTACGTCTATCGCGGTGGGGTCTATCCGCGAATGCAAGGGATGTATTTCTTTGCCGATTACTGTTCGGGCGAAACCTACGGAATGCAGTTCTTTAACAATGCGTGGATTACGCAAGAGTTATACGATTTTGGCGGCAACCCGACGACTTTCGGCGAAGACGAAGCCGGAAATACCTATGTGGCTACACAGGGGGGTATCGTTTACCGGTTGACCGACCCGGCGGGACCAACCCCCACACCAACGACCACCGGGGTTCCGCCCACCAATACCCCGACCAATACGCCTGTTCCGCCGACGAACACACCCGTGCCACCAACGGCAACCCCCACCGAACCACCGACTTCTGTTGGGCTGGCAACATTGGAGGCGACCCCGACTGCTCCCATCTCTGTGGGAATGTTAGTAGGTGCAGGGTTGTTGCTGTTTGGGTTGACGGGCTTACTGATAAGTTTGCGACGTAAATAAGTAGAAACCCATGCAAAAAAGGAGCGCGTCTGCGCTCCTTTTTTTGTTCGGTTTTTTTATACCCCTTCAACCAATTGAGTGACCATACCCCGCACCTGGACTTTGGCAAAGGTGCGATCTTGATGGTGAATGGTCATGGGCATTCCGTTGGTGGGGCGCATTCCCAGATTGAGGTCCAGGGTATGGTTGGGGACCAATTCCATGCGGTATCGTTGCACCAGCATTGCCAGTACCACCTTCAATTCTTGCATGGCAAAGCCCGCTCCGATACACATATGGGGACCGGCGGCGAAGGGAAAGTATTCATAAATGGTGGGTTTGATAGTTGCCCACCGTTGCGGCAGGAAGCGGTCAGGTTCGGGATAGAGTTCAGGGAGGCGGTGTGTTACCCACTCGCTGTAAAAGACCATTGCTCCT
>CBKYSX010000773.1:0-2693 GCA_966690745.1 uncultured Ardenticatenales bacterium | reverse complement strand
TGTACCAGTGCCAGCGTCGCCAGATGGGTAATTTGCGTGGCGCGGGGGGAGCCGCCTCTGTCGCGCCGGTAGGAACCATCGGGGGGGATTCTTGTACTTCGACGGGTGGCTGTTGGTTCATCGGATACCTCAAAAAAATGAAACCGCTTCTATTGTAAAATGTAAAAGCGGTAGGCTGAAAGCAGAAGGAACGATGTGTAAACAAAAAGAACGACCCGACATTACGGCACAAAAACGGGATTTGTATATAATGCTACGGTTTTAGAACGAACGGTACACCCGTGCGGACCACCGCACCCCATGACTGTAATGATAGATGGTGGAGGGTTGCAGGGCAACCTGACCCCACACAACCCTCTTTATGAACCACGAACAAATCGAACGGCGTGACTTTATCGTTGGCGTAATTGGATTGGGCTATGCCGGGCTACCCGTTGCCGTTGCCTATGCTCAAAAAGGAATTGAATCCATCGGGGTAGATATTAACACCCGCCATGTGGCATTGCTCAATTCGGGGCGTACCCATACCCCCGATATTCCCGACGAACAGATTGCCCCGTTGGTATCCGCCGGATTGTTCCGCGCCAGTACAGAGTATAGTGACCTCGCCAAAGCAGATGCGGTTTTTATCTGCGTTCCCACCCCCTTAAGCGAAAGTTCCGACCCGGACAACAGTTATATTATTGCGGCGGTTGAAAGCCTGATACCCCATCTGAAAGCAGGGGCGGCAGTGATTTTGCAAAGCACCACCCACCCCGGCGCAACCGAGGAGTTAGTTCTGCCCCGCATATCCGCACGGGGCGGGACGGTAGGGGTTGATTTTTATGTCGCCTTCTCGCCGGAACGGGTCGAGCCGGGCAACACCACCTTCGGCACGGAAAACACCCCCCGCGTCGTGGGCGGGATTACCCCCGCCTGTGGCGCAATCGTCGGCGCGTTACTGCAACTCATCACGGATGAGATTGTCATCGTCAGCGATGCCAAAACCGCCGAGATGAGCAAATTGATGGAAAACACCTTCCGCGCCGTAAATATCGCCTATATCAACGAAATTGCCTTAATGTGTGACAAATTGGGCATAAGTGTTTGGGAGGTGATTCGTGCCTCCGCCAGCAAACCTTTTGGCTTTATGCCTTTTTATCCCGGTCCCGGGATTGGCGGGCATTGTATTCCGGTAGACCCCGAATATCTGGCATGGAAGATGCGAACGGTGGGCTACGAAACCCGCTTCATCCGTCTGGCACACGCCATTAACACCGAAATGGCAGACCATACCGTGAATCTGGTAATTCGGGCGTTGAACCGCCACCGTAAAGCGTTAAACGGGGCGCGGGTGTTGGCGTTGGGTGTCACCTACAAACCGGATGTCGCCGATGTGCGCGAAAGCCCCGCCGACCCGGTGATTCGCCGATTGCTGGCGATGGGCGCGGATTTGGTCTACCATGACCCGCTTGCCCCCACCTATAAACTGCATGATGAGCGGGTGCTGACCGGGTTGGAAACGTTGGATACCACCGCGCTTGAATCCGCCGATGTCCTGGTCATCCTGACCGCCCATAAATCCTACGATTACGAATGGATCGTGCGCCACGCCCCCCTCATCGTAGACACCCGCAATGCTACAGGGAAATGGGCAGGCGCGGCGGGTGATAAGATTGTGAGATTGTAAAAAGACGGAAAGCGGAAAGCAGAAAGCGGGAACGACCAACGACAGAATCACCACAAGGAACACAAAGATCACAAAGAACGGCTATTTCTATATTGTCGTTCTTTGTGATCTCTGTGGTTCAATCGTCGTTTCCGCGTCCTGCCGTTGTCGTTTATGCACTATGCAACATGCACTAGACACTTTTTTTTATGCCCACCTACCGCAAAATGACCCCCGGCGACCTCATCGCCCTAGACCAGATTGACCCCAACTTTACCTCCGACACCTATCTGGATGTGGAGATGAGCAATCAGGCAGGGGTGCTGATGGTATCCTTTACCGAACGCCCCTTTGCAACCTCCTTCACCAAAACCGAGGGCTACCGCTACGACACCGACCAGATTGAAATGACCCGCTACCGGTTAGAACAGAGCAAAAATGCGCTGGTGATGGTGGCGGAACAGGAAGGACGACTGGTCGGCATCCTCGAAGTCGAAGCCGAAATATGGCGCAATACCGCCCTTGTATGGGCATTGTTTGTAGACAAACAGTGGCGCGGGCAGGGGGTGGGGGCAAAATTGTTACGCGAAGCCGAAAAATGGGCAAAACGCAAACGTTTTCGCGCCATCGTGCTGGAAACCCAGACCAACAACGTGCCCGCTATTCGCTTTTATGAGAAACATGGCTACGCTATAAGTGGCTTTGACCGCTACTTCTATTCCAATCAGGACATCGAGAAGAAGGAAGTGGCGGTGTTTATGTATAAAATCATTGCATAATGCATAGTTCATAGTGCATAAAGGCGACTTTTTAGGAGTGCCGTTGTCGTTTATGCACTATGTTCTATGCAATATGCACAACAAAAAGTTCCATCTTTGGCATGATTGCTCATACCCCCGCCGCCCCTACCATTACCGCCGTCACGTTGCGCCGCCGCTTCTGGCGGACTTCGATGTTTTTGGCGCGGACGTTGGTAGCCATCTGGCTGTGGGAATTTGTGATTCCCTACCGCCTGCGGTTGGGCTTTCTGAACCGGGACCCCGAA
>CBKYSX010000772.1:0-2694 GCA_966690745.1 uncultured Ardenticatenales bacterium | reverse complement strand
CTGTGTGCCACTTACGCGCCGTTTCTAACTCTTTTCTGACATATTCCGCCGCTTCAAGCGATTGCGGCGTACCACGCCGCTCTAGGGCTTTCAGAAACCGTTGATAGCGATTGATGTGATAGGGAAGCATGACGGACAACAGCGCAAGGCGTTGTTCGGTAATGGCGGGGGTTTCAATGATGGTCATGGGTTGCCCCCTTTCGTTTCGCCAATTCTTCTGCCACTGTTACCGCTTTTTCGTCCCACGCTTTTGCGGTTTCGGGGTCGCCTTTGTCGCGGTACTTTTTCGCGTTTTCCTCAATAGCGCGGTAGGTTTCGCGCAAGAGGTCAATATCCGCTAAGTCAATGCCACTGTGAAAATCAGCGTTCATGCGCTCCCCTTTGCTTTTGCTTGTGCTTCCAGCCGGGCAAGGTCGCGGTTGGCGCGGTTGGCTAATTCTTGATACTCGCTTGCGGCTTTGTGGTCGTGGTTCAGACGTGCCACCCGTGCCAACGTGCCGTAGTGGTCTGCCCACATCATCAATTCTTCCCACTCAACGCGAGTGTTGCGGGTAGGGGTAGGGGTATCTCCGTTCGGGGTATTCATGGTTGCTCCTGTGGGTGTGGGTGTGGTTACTGCTTGACAATATTTACAGCAGAACGATAAGTACTGGCTCTCAATTCAGCCGATGGGGTCATGGATTTCATGCGCTCCCAAACCTCTGCTTGATGTTCCAGTGCGGCAATGATTTCCGCGTCCCGTTCCTTCACCGCCGCCGCTACCTGTTGCGCGGCGAAAGCGTCAATCTCTCTTGCTATGTCGTATTCGGCAACAGTAAAACTTCCATCGGCAAGCACATAGCGTTCACTGATTTTGTCGGCAAGGCTTAACGCCGCCGCGCTCGGTTGCGCCTGCGCGGGGCTGTGGGGTTCGTTGTAGGTCAAATCTTTGGTTGGGGCTCCCATCGGGGCTACTCCTTTCCGTGCGCTTCAATCAGTTGCACCAACTTGTCATTACAGATCGGGCAAGTGGGGTACGATTCATCAAATCCGACCCACTTGGAAGCGTCTAATCCGCACTCGGTCAAGACATCACCCGATAATTCATCGTGCAGATGGGTTGTACCTGTTTCGGGGTCTTTCTTCGTGGTTGGCATATAGCCAAGTTTGGAGGCGATAGAGATATACAAATGCTGATAGGTGCGTTCCATCGGGGCTACTCCTTTCGGGGCTGGGTGAAGTCCACCCATGCCTCTGTGGGGGGAGAGGGTTAAAAAATAATGTCGCTATCGGCGGGAACGGGGGCGAATCGCTCTGCGAGTTTACTTGTACCGTTTTGGTGTATATCGGGCATGGGAATCAGGCGGCTGATTGCCCCGTCAAAATAGGCGGTATCCACAATCCCCTGTATCCCGCGCCGTGCTTTGATGAAGTTAAAGGCGCGGCGGTTCTTATCCGTAACGCTCTTGTCGTGGCTGGATTGCTGATAGTAAGCAATCAGGTTGTCGGTGTTGTGGTAAATGCGTTGGGAGCCGGGGAAGCACATGGCGTTGGGAACCGCCATACCGAGTGCTAGTTTTTGGTCTAGTTGGTGCAACAGCACGACATGGGCGCGGGTAAATTCTGCCAACCGCTTAAACGCCATCACCATCGCCCCGTATTCGTGGCTTGCCTTGTAGGAATCGCCCCCGCTCAACAGTTCCAGAATGTACAGGTGGTCAATCACGATGTAGTCAATCGGCTTGACCGCGTGGAGTTTCTTGAGCGCGGTAACAATTCCCTCTAGGGTGAAGTCGGGTTCGGTTTGCTGATCGCCTTCGTAATCGCGAGCAATGATAGAGATTGGTAATTCTGCAAAAATATCGGCGGCGGTGAGGGTATCCGCTTCGAGGCTTTCCCGGTTCCAGCGACGGTGAGGGTATTTATTGCCTTTGCCGGGCGGGGGTACATCGTGGGGCTTAAAGCCACTGACTAACTGCCATTCATCAATTGCCCCGATACGTGCCAGAAATCGGCTAACGAGTGCGGTTGCGTCAATCTCCAATTCCACAATCGCAACGTGATAGCCCTGCTCTGCGAGATTCACACCCTCATCTATCACAAATGTGGAGGTCTTGCCCACCGAGGAGAGCGACCCGATAACCGATACTTTGGTGCGTTCCCAACCGGGCAGGTGTTCCGTTAAAGCCTCTAGTCCCATCGGGAGTAGAGGGGCTTCGCCTGTGTCATGGGTGCGCTGTAGCTGTTGCAAGACCCGCCGCCCCAATTCGTAATTATCCAGCGCGTCACCGTCTGTCAGTGGGGTGACACTTTCCGCCGCCGTTTTTAATGCCTGTTGAAATTCGATGATGTTATTGCTGTCGTAGGCGGTTCTTACGGCTTTTTCGGCGTTGCCAATCCCTTTACGCTTGATACCGTCACGGTAAACGCCTTTGGCGTAACTGAGGATGTGAGAGGCAGTCGGGAATCCCTCTATAAGCCGTGTCACCGCCGCAAACCCGCCTACCATCTGCAATTTCCCCTTATGCTCTAAGGCATCCATGAGTGTTGTCGGGTCAATCTCCATGTGGTCATGCCGTAATTCCAACATGGTTTCATACACGACAGCATAATCTTCACGGTAAAAGTGGTCAGGTTTCAGGAAGTCTATCTGGTCAAGATAGGGCGGGTGAATCAGAGCCGAGGCAATCACCCCGCGCTCAAAATCAATGTTGT
>CBKYSX010000771.1:0-2698 GCA_966690745.1 uncultured Ardenticatenales bacterium | reverse complement strand
GATTTTCCGTTCGGACGAGAACGGCACTTCCCCTACCCGTTCAAACTTTTCTTCCAGATCGCTTTGTTCCAACCCCGCTTTTTTGGCGGCAACCAGCAATGCCCCTTCGGTGGGGTCGCCAATGACTGTCCAGCGTCCATCTTTTTCTTGCAGGGCGGCATTATTGGCAAGGTCGGCGGCGCGGAGAATACGGGTCAGCTCCTCTTGCAACGCCGCTTCTTCTGCTACCGTGTCCGGTTTGATTTCCCCTTCGGGGGTGTAGCCTGTGCCTGTGACAGCCACCCGCCCACTGGTGGTGACAATCGTCCGCACCGTCATCTCATTTTTGGTGAGCGTTCCGGTTTTGTCGCTGGCAATCACATTGGCAGAGCCAAGCGTTTCGACGGCGGGCAATTTCCGCACAATGGCGTTCCGCTTTGCCATCCGTTGCACCCCCAACGCCAGCACCGCCGTCACAATTGCAGGCAACCCTTCCGGCACAGCGGCAACGGCCAATGCCACGCCGAAAATCAAAATGTCTACAATCCCTTCAAGGTCGCGAATCCCCTCTACCAGAATAATCGTGACCACTACAATTGCCGCGATTGCCAGCACAATGCCGCCCAAGAGCCGCCCGGTGCGGTCTAATTCTTGTTGCAGGGGGGTCACTTCGGTCGGGGCGTTCTGGAGCAACCCGGCAATTTTGCCGAGTTCACTGTTCATGGCGGTAGCCGTAATAACGGCGGTGCCGCGCCCGTAGGTTGCCGCCGTTCCGCTAAACACCATATTGTGACGGTCACCCACGCCGATATCTTCATTAATCGGGTTGGTATCTTTGGAAACGGGCAGGCTTTCACCCGTTAAAGAGGCTTCGGCGGCTTGCAACGCCGTACTTTGGAGCAAACGCCCATCGGCGGGCAGGGTGTCCCCTTCCTCAATCAAAATAATATCGCCGGGAACCAGATCACGGGCGGGAACCCGTTTGCGTTGCCCGCCCCGAATCACCTGCGCTTCCGCCGCCGACATTGCCCGCAATGCCGCCACTGCCTGTTCAGCACGGGCTTCCTGCACATAGCCCAGAATTGCATTCAACAAAACAATGCTGAAAATCGCAATCCCTTCATAGGGCAATGCCGATTCCCGTTCGTAAAACCATAATGCCACCGATACGCCAACAGCGATCAACAGCAAAATCACGAGCGTGTCTTGAAATTGGGCAAGGAATTTGCGCCAGGCAGGAATCGGCTCTTCGGCTTCTAATTCGTTATAGCCTACTGCTTTAAGACGATTTTGGGCTTCTGCGTCGCTCAACCCCTGTTGTGCGTTACTGCCCAACGTGGCAACGACCTCGGCGGCTGGTAAACGATAGGGCGACTCAACGGTAAAAGGCATAAATCCTCGTTGGTGCGTGGTGTGTGAATGATAGGCATAGGATCATTCGTTGTTCCCCGCCCTAAAGGGACGGGGCTAATAGGCAATAGTGTTATATGGTTTTTTAATCATTCGTACCCTTTCTTTAGAAAGAAAGGTAACACAGAGGCAGATGGTTCTCCCCCTCTTGGGAGGGGGTCGGGGGGTGGGTTGCCGTTTCCATCTGCGCCAATCACTTTTGGCAATCCGGTTTGTCCGCTACGGGAAAGGCGATTCCTCTGTGGAAACTTCTTCCTTAGTCTCTATTTCGCCCCGCCGTTCCCGTTGAATCCATTCCACCCGTTCTTTCAGACGACCTTCATACCCCTGATCGCCCGGTGTGTAGAAAGTACGCTCTTTTAGCACGGTAGGCAAATGGGTTTGCAACGCCAGATGGTCGGGGTACTCATGGTCATAGAGATAGCCTTCGCCATGCCCCATCCCCTTGCGGTCACGGCTACTGTCCTTCATCGCATCGGGGGGTTCCTGTTCCATCTCCTGCTCTACAGCGGCAATCGCTTCAAAAATCGCGCCCGTGCTATTGCTTTTGGCGGCAGTCGCAAGGTACAAACAGGCTTCCGAAAGATGATAGCGTCCTTCGGGCAAGCCCACGTATTCATACGCCTGGGCACATGCCATCACGGTACGAATCGCGTTGGGGTCCGCCAACCCGACATCTTCGGCGGCAAGAATAATCATGCGACGGAAGATAAAGCGGGGGTCTTCCCCGGCATATATCATTTTGGCAAGGTAATAGAGGGCGGCATCGGGGTCACTGCCGCGCATGGCTTTAATAAAAGCGGAGATGGTGTCGTAATGGGCATCGCCGGTTTTGTCATAGCGCACCGCACGGCGTTGGATAGATTCTTCCGCCACTTCTAAGGTAATCAGGCGGCTGTCGTTCTCATCGGGCGCGGTACTTTCCACTGCCAGTTCAATCGCATTCAGCAGGGCGCGGGCATCTCCGTTGGCGATATTCACCAGATGCGCCGCCGCCGCGGGTTCAATCTCGATGTTGCGGTCGCCATACCCCCGTTCAGGGTCGGTCAGTGCCTGGTCAAGTACCTTTTCTAAATCGGTAGCAGTCAGGGGTTCAAGCGCAAAAACGCGGGAACGGGAAACGAGGGCTTTGTTGACTTCAAAATAGGGGTTCTCGGTAGTTGCCCCGACCAAGATAATCGTCCCGTTTTCGACATGGGGTAGAAGCGCATCCTGTTGGGACTTGTTGAAGCGGTGAACTTCATCCACAAACAGAATGGTGCGCCGCTTATACAGATGACGTTGGTCTTCGGCAATCGCTATCGAATCC
>CBKYSX010000770.1:0-2698 GCA_966690745.1 uncultured Ardenticatenales bacterium | reverse complement strand
ATCATCCCCCGTTTCCGCGCCACCGGAGCCAACGTAGGAATCTCACCCTCATCTGCAAGCCGTTCTAACAGCAATTGAATAAAGCGTAAACTATAGAGGCTGGGGGCAATCGTGATAGGGGAACCCGCCTGTTTTAAGAGATATGCCGCCAGGGTTGCAAATTGAAATTGCTCCTGCTCTAAAACATCCAACGCCTCCGATACAGCCTGAATCGGGGTCAGCACCCAACGATGGGCTACTACCGAAGACGTGGTGGCAAAATGTTCAAACGCTGACGCAAGGGTCGGGCTAATATAGAGATGGGTGGACATGGAAATTTTAGAGATGAGAGTGGAGAGTAGAGAGCACCAAAAACAAGGCTCACCTAGCTCCACTCTATTCTCTCCGCTCTGTTCTATGAAACGTTTTGGGGATTTAACAAATTCCCCAACCGTGTTATGATGCGTACTATCAGTATATCGTAGAGCGCGACAAGAGGATAACCCTATGGATGAACGCGTTGCCACCCTGATCCGGCAAGGACAAAGTGCCGCCCAGGACGGAAATCTGGAAATGGCGCGGAACTATTTACAAGCCGCCGTAGACCTTGACCGCACCAACCCGACGGCGTGGTTGTGGCTGGCGGGGGTATTGGAAGAGCCGTCCCAAGTTCGCAACGCGCTGGAACAAGTGCTGATGCTGGACCCCGGCAACGAACGGGCGGAGCAGGGCTTGGCGCATCTTAACAGCCAATACCCGCCGATGGCTCCTGTCATCGAAGAACCCATGATTCCCGACCCGATTCCCGCCCGCGCCGCCGGAACCGGGATGTTGGGTAATACTGCCTCCGGCACGATGACGATTGACCAGGAATTGCGTTCCCAATTGCCCCCGCCCACCTCCGTGCCGACAACGGGCGGGCTGGCTCCGGTCGGGGCGGCGGTCTATGAATCTGCGCCAACAGGCAATTACGTGCGTCCGTCAGGGCAAAATGATTTGCCCTATCGGGTGGCAGTGATGGCACTGCTGTTGATGTTCTTGTTCGGGCTATGCCTTTTTGGGGCAGTCCTCTTAAGACTGGTATAATAGACCTTTCGCTGTGATGGCACAGCCACAAAGTCATATCTGCAAAGCCGCCACATGTGAATATGGCGGTTTTTGTTTACTTCATTCCTATCGCTGTTTTTCAGAGGGAATGAAGGTTGGAGTTTTTTATGTCTAAAATTCCTGTCGCCGTTTTAGGCGCAACGGGTCTGGTAGGGCAACGGTTGGTGCGCCGACTGGCGGATCACCCCTGGTTTGAATTGGCGGCAGTAACGGGGTCGGAACGGAGTGTTGGCAAACGTTATGGCGATATGGTGCGGTGGCGGCTTCCGGGCGACCCGCCTGCCTCGGTGCTGGATATGAAAGTGCAACCGTCTGCGCCCGGCGTAGAGGCAAAATTACTTTTTTCGGCATTGCCAAGCGAAAGCGCGGCAGAGGTTGAACCCGTGATGGCAGAAGCGGGCTATGTCATTTCCAGCAACGCCAAAACCTACCGTACCGCTAACGATGTCCCCCTCATTCTGCCCGAAGTCAATGCCGACCATTTGCCCTTAGTCCGTGAACAGGCAAAACGGGGCTGGAAAGGCTTCGTGGTGACCAATGCCAATTGTGTTGCCATTCCCCTAACGCTGGCGTTAAAACCTTTACATGATGCGGTGGGTGTGGCACAACTATTTGTGGTTTCGATGCAAGCCATTTCGGGCGCAGGCTACCCTGGCGTTGCCTCACTGGATATTGTGGACAATGTGGTACCTTACATTGGCGGCGAAGAACCAAAAATCGAAGCCGAGCCGTTGAAGATGTTAGGGCACTTTACGGGGAGCGGGATTAACCACGCCCCGATTAAAATCAGTTCCCACGCCAACCGGGTTGCCAGCCGCGACGGGCATATGCTCTGCGTCAGCGTCAAATTGGGCAACTCGATCAGCCCGGATGAAGCAATGGAACTGCTTCGCGCCTATCGGGGTCGTCCGCAACAGCTCCATTTGCCTTCAGCCGCGCCTCAACCGATTGTGGTTCGGATGGAAGATGACCGTCCCCAACCTTACCGTGACCGTGACGCTTCCGAAGGGATGGCGGTGAGTGTCGGGCGGGTGCGCGAATGTAATCTGTTCGATCTGAAATTTGTCGCCTTGGGGCATAACACTGAAGGGGGCGCGGCGGGGGCGGCATTGTTAAATGGCGAATTATTGGCGGCGGAGGGCTATCTTGGCTAACAAAGAGGTACACCTGCCCCGGATTCAGGCGGAGATGATGATTGCCCACGCCCGAAGCGGCAAGCCGGAAGAGATTTGCGGCTTGGTGGCGCAAGACCGTGCGGGGGCGATTACCGCGATTTTGCCTGTCGAAAATGCGGCGCAGAACAAAATCATTACCTATTACATGGAGCCGATGAGCCAACATCGTGCCTTTATGGATTTGGAGCGGCAGGGATGGGAATTGGCGGGGATTTACCACAGCCACCCCGCCAGCCCCGCTTATCCTTCGCAGACCGATCAAGGCTTGGCGTTTGACCCGTATGATGACCAGCCGCTCTATCCCGGTTCCTACTACTTTATTCTTTCGCTTGCCGACGATGCCAACCCGGTGATTCGGGCGTTCCTTCTGCCCGACCCGGAAACGATAGAAGAAGTGGCTGTTCTTATTGCTTAAAGGAGAATGTCCCCCTATCTGC
>CBKYSX010000769.1:0-2700 GCA_966690745.1 uncultured Ardenticatenales bacterium | reverse complement strand
ATTAGAAAGTTTGATGGATGAAGTCGCCGGGAACACTGCCGCCAGCCCTGTAGCGTTGCGTGGGGAAACGTGGAGCGGGTTGTATTCCAATGGCGATTATATGATTTCGTTGACCAAACGGCGTGCCGCCGGGGGCTACTCTTTGCAAGGGTCGGTGATTATGCCCGAACCCAACAATAAAGGACAAGCCCAATTGACGTTAAAGCAGAGCGAATCCGTGGTGGTGCAATCGCCGCTCTCTTCCGCCGCTACCTTTGTCTTTGACCAAATCCCGCCGGGACGGTATGAACTAATCGTCACCACCACTTCCAGCGAATTGATTGTGCCGGAACTCCAATTTTAGTGAAGAGTGATAAGTGATTAGTGAAAAGTGAACGACATGATAGGAACGGCAGAGAACACCGTTTCTATATTTATTGTTCAGTTGTCGCCTTTCACTAATCACTTGTCACTCTTCACTTACCACTGCCAATGCTTCCTTCCGACCTTCCCACCGATTTGCGCGATGCCGTCACAAAACTCACCGAATCCCCCCATGTGCAAGGCGTATTATTGGTGGGGAGCCGCAGTCGCGGCTTCAACGATGCACAGGCGGATTACGACCTCGAAGCGATTGTAGATGATGAATTTCACCATCGGTTAGATGCACGGAACCGTATTGCCCTGGTGTGGGACGGTAAACCGTTTGAAAGCCGCTTGATTGGAGATGTCTATACCGAAGGGCGAAGCGCGATGGAGGCAAAAGCGCAAAGTCTGCTGGATGTAGACCACTGGCCCTACGAATCGGCTCCGATTTGGTATGACCGCGATGGCGATATGCCGGAGATGGTGGCGCGGTTGGCGGCATTCCCCGAAGCCCATTGGATGCCCCGCCTCAATGTCCACCACGTAGATTTTTGGTATCACCTCGGACGGGCGCGTAAAATCGAAGAACGGGAAAGCCGCCTCAATTACAATTTGGTATTAACCCGTGCGGTTCACGCCTATATCAAACTCATTTTTGTGCTCAATCGCCGCTGGCCCCCGCTCCTGCATTGGGCGGAACAATCTCTACAACAAACCCCTTTATCTCTGCGCCCTGCCGATGATAGTGCCATCTTGCAAGAGGTCTTGACGACGCTCAAATGGCAACTCTTGCAACCATTGGTGGAAGCGTTACCTGCTTTGCTTGGCGAAGCGGGCAACACGCTCCACGAAGACCGCCTCCATCAATTCCTCACGGTGCTTTCCCCCGAATGGTCGGCGCACCGCGAACGGTGGTCGCGGTACTAATTCTCCCTATAACCACAACTTTGCACCCGTTTCCTCCGTAGAGTAAAGTGAGCCGGTTTAAGGGCGGAAGCAATTTCTGCTTCGGCTATTGTTGCCCCTACTCCTAACACCAATCGGAGGTTTCTATGCCTTTTTCAGACATTATCACCCGTTCATTTGAAATTGTGTGGCGCAACCGTTCCCTATGGATTGTGGGAATGATTTTTGCCTTCTTCGGAGGTGGAGGTGGCGGGAGCAGTAACTTCAATTACTCCCAGGGAACCGGCTCCCCTCCCAACGCAGATGGTTCGATGCCCATGCCCGACCTGCCCGCATGGTTCACGATGGAAAACATCATCCTCGTTGTGGGAATTGCGGTGGTGATCGGGCTGGTGGTTGGGATTATCAGCCTTGCTATCCAAAGCATTGCCCATACAGGGCTGATTCGCGGCACTGAAAGTGCGATTGAAAACCAATCTATCTCGTGGCGCGGATTGTTGGGTACGGGCTGGCGCGGACCCTGGCAATCCCTATTTTGGCTGAAAATTCTGATTGCTCTGCCCTCCCTGATTATCGGGATTATCGGCGCAATCATTGCGATTTCGGTTGCCTTTCCGTTGATGCAAGCCGCCATCAATCAAGAAGAGCCTGCCATTGGCAATCCTGAAACTTTTATTGCCGGATTCTTTGGCATGTTCTGTCTCTTGTTCTGTGCAATCTTCATCGTGGCGATCTTCCAATGGGTACTATCCCTTGCCGGGCATTACGCCGCGCGCGCCATCGTCCTGGAAGGCAAATCGCTCGGTAACGCATGGGGGCAAGGATGGGGCTTATTCCGCGCCAATATGCTGAATTCCTTTATTATGTCCATTCTACTGGCCTTGCTCCTAGGCATTGTCGGGCTGGTCGTCACCATTCCTCTGTTGGTTTTATTCGCGGTGGGGGCTATTCCCTTCTTTGCGATTATGGAAAATATCAACACGATTCCCCCCGCTCTCTTAGTAGTAGGCGGTATCGCGTTGACGTTGGGAGTAGGACTGATTGCCTCGATATTAACCGGTCCGTTACTGGCATACGGGGAAACGGTCTGGACGATGACCTATCGCCACATTACCGGGCGCGAATTGCCCACCGCCCCCGCCGCCCCGACCCCTACCGCCGTTTAATAACGTTTCGCATTACAAAGACCGGGTTCCCTCAAACCCGGTCTTTTGTTTTATACTTACGTATAACAATCTCATTCCGGGGCGAAAGGCAATTGACACTCTCCTTTCCCCTCTCTAGCAGGAAGGATAGCATGGAATACCGACGCTTAGGACGTACCGGATTAAAGGTGGCTCCCCTCTGTTTGGGGACAATGCAATGGGGCTGGAGTGCCGATGAAGTTGCTTCTTTTGAGGTAATGGATGCCTATGTCGAGGCAGACGGCAATTTTATTGATACCGCCGA
>CBKYSX010000768.1:0-2701 GCA_966690745.1 uncultured Ardenticatenales bacterium | reverse complement strand
GGTCAGTTTTGCATTGGGGGGTGGAGTCATTAGCGCGTTGCTGGCAACGCTGTTGCCCATCACAGCATACCCCGCGCCAACCGGACCGTACAGCGTCGGGACGACCGTTTTGTATCTGGAAGACCCGAATCGCGCCGAAACCTATGGCGATGACCCTGAAGCACAACGGGAAATTGCGGTACAAATCTGGTATCCGATGGAAACGGTGCAAGGCACATTGAATTGGGGGTATGCACCGGTGATTCTAAATGCGGGGCAATATGCCGATATTTTCGCGCAAGAATTTGGCTTGCCGCCGTTGATGATGAGCCATGTCGGGTTGTTGCAATCGCATAGTTATCTCCGCGACGCGCCCCAATTGGTCGCTGACGATGAACCTACCTACCCCGTCATTATCGGGTCGCACGGGTGGCGCGGCTTCCGGGCGTTACACACTACCCAATTTGAAACCCTCGCCAGTCATGGCTATATCGCTGTAGGGATAGACCACACCTACGGCGCGATGAGTACCGTGTTGCAGGATGGAACGGCGATTCCCTATGACCCGAACGCCCTGCCCGATGGTATCCCCGACGATGAATACAATGCCAATGGCGCACGGTTGCAGGATGTTTTTGAAGGGGATATTGTGTTGGTGTTGGCGGAGTTGGAACGGTTGAATACAGATTCAGGTGGATTGGGAGATGGCGGCTTGCGGGGGCGGCTGGATTTGGAGCGTATCGGTTTGTTCGGGCATTCCACCGGCGGCGGAGCGGTGGTGCAATTTTGCCAGAGCGATGAACGGTGTAAGGCTGGAATGGGTATGGATCCGTGGGTAGAGCCACTGACCCCCGACCAAATCGAGGAAGGGGTGAGCCAACCGTTTCTCTTTATCCGTTCCGAACCGTGGCTGACCAATGACAACGCCGCCCTCTTCGATAGATTGTACGAAGCGTCCGACGGCGAAACCTATAATCTGGCGATTGCGGGAACCCTCCATCGGGATTTTACCATGCAGGGGATTCTCTCGCCGCTTTTGCAGGTTATCGGCTTTACAGGCAAACTAGACCCCGTTCGCACGCTGGATATTGTCAATGCGTACATGGTGGACTTTTTCGACCATGCGTTAAAAGACGCGCCCGCGCCGCTTTTAGAAGGTACCTCACCGTTATATCCCGAAGTAACCTTTGAGTGAAGATTAATGATGCTCAATCCCCACTGAGGCGAATTTATATGCTACAATAGGGTTCTATAGTGAATAGGAGCAAGCATGAATACTGCACTTGAAGAGATTCTAGACCTTTCCGAACAATTAACACCGGAAGAGAAACAAATCCTCATCAAACATCTCCAAACCACCATACCCTCAAGGCGGCTACCCTTACAATTATTAGAGTTTGATGTGGCATGGCCTGAACATCTCACTTTACGACGTGAGGATGAGTATGACGATGACGGAAGGTAACGGGTCTACCCAAGTTCTCAAAATGTTTGTTGATACAAACATACTAACGCGGGCAACCATTACCACTGCACCATTGCACGATGAGGCGAAGAATGCACTTGCATCCCTGTGGAATCAAGGTGCAGAACTTTGGATTAGTCGTCAGGTAATTCGTGAATACATCGCTAATGCAACTCGACCCCAAACCTATTCACCTGCAATCCCGATTACGCTTGTTGAACAGCAAATCCAAAACTTTTTACTCCAATTTCAGATTGCCGATGACACGGATGCGGTAACACGTCAATTACTCCTGCTCTTAAATCAAGTTCCAACAGGCGGTAGACAAATCCACGACGCAAATATCGTTGCCTCTATGCTTGTATATGGAATTGACACCCTTTTCACGAATAACGTTGCGGATTTTGCCCGGTTCTCGACATATATCACGGTCATCCCTCTTTAATGGTACCGCTCCTTTACTTTTGCAGGTTCTCGGCTTTACAGGCAAACTAGCCCCGTTTTACCACTCACTCACCACTAAGACCGGATTATGCTGACCTATTCGCAATGGCAACGCCCCCTGTTGGCATTGGTGGCAATTCTACTCGGCTTTTTTTCCTTTTATTGGGCAAGGCAACATCCCGAATACGCGTGGGACGCACCGATTATGATGATCGGGGCGGCACTGTTCCTCTGGCTTGCCCTGCGCCGCCCCGCCACCCCCACCCCCGACAGCGATGTAAAGAAGGTGACACTTGCGCCCGCTCCGGCAGAGTCCGGGGGGGGTGTTGCTGTGCCGGTAACCCGTTGGTTGGATTCGATTCTGACATGGCGGGCATGGCTGGTCGGGGTATGCCTTTTCCTGACGATGGTGCTGTTGAACAGCCTCGCCGGACCCCCGCGTGATACCTATCTCCCCCAATTTTTGATGTGGTTGGGCGCGATTGTCGTCTATACCATTGCAATTACCCCGCCCCGCGCCCTGCCCCGCTATGAATGGGGGATGTGGTGGGAAGTGAACCGCCGCACCGCCATCATCGTGGCGGTGATTGTGCTGGGCGCGTTTCTGCTCCGGGTGTGGGATTTGACCAACATCCCCTCCACCGTCGGGGGGGACGAGGCATCGCAGGGGTTGGAATCCATCAAGATTCTGAAGGGGGAAATCCGCAACCCGTTTACGACGGGGTGGCTGGGCGTTCCCACGATGTCCTTCTTCTATAATGCCATCACGATTGGACCGTTGGGCAATACGATTTTTGCCCTGCGCTTGCCCTG